>JBDOMX010000632.1:0-7729 GCA_039831615.1 Planctomycetaceae bacterium | reverse complement strand
TTCCTCCGGATTCCGTCGCGCCTCTGCTCCAGAGCCTTAATCTTCGCGTCAAGTTCGCTGTTGTGAAGATCAATGGCTTGTTGTTCAGCGTTCGAGACATCCGGCCGAGTACGGGCGTCCGATTTGACCCAGTTGCGCACGTTGAACACCGGAGCGAACACGGACTGAAATCGATAGTAGTCGAGCTGTGAAAGCGATTCGTATTTGTGATCGTGACATTTCGCGCACTGTAACGTGACGGCAAACAGAGTGTTCGCCACGTTTTCGGAAACTCGTTGCAGCACGTGGTGACGGACGTCGGGTGTATTGAGTTCGTTCTGGTCGGTGTCGTCATTCGCGGTCAGCAGGAATATGGTGGCCGTCAGTGAATCCAGCACTGGCTGTGTAAAGGAATCAGCGTGTTTCCAGTCATACAGTTCATCGCCGGCAAGTTGTTCACTCAGAAAACGATCGAAAGGTTTGTCGTCGTTGAACGACCGGATTACGTAGTCGCGGAAACGCCATTTGCCTGGCAACGGTTTGATGATCGCGGCATCGTTGTCACTGCCGTTCACGTCAACATGTCCGACGACGTCCAGCCAGTACCGCCCCCAGCGTTCACCGAAATGGGGGGATTGCAACAACTGATCCACGAGCCGCTCCCAGCGTCCTGGTTCGGTGTCGTGCAGAAATGCGTCGAGTTCGGCGGGCGAGGGCGGCAGTCCGGTCAGATCAAAGTAAACACGACGAACCCGTTGTTCAGGTGTGCCGTCATCAGAGAATGTGAGGCCTTTGGCTTCGAGTTTCGCAAGAACGAATCGATCAATCTCGTTCCGCACCGTGTTGTCGTGCTGAACTTCGGGCGGCGTCTGCGGAGTCGGCATTTGCCATGCCCAGTGCCGGCGATCTTCTTCCGTGATGCTGGACGCCGGACTTTCAATGATAACGGTTTGATCGGCCGGAGCATCCGCCTGAATCCAGCGTCGAATCAGGTCAATCTCTCCGGAGGACAGCTGAGAAGAATCCTCCGGTGGCATTTTGCCTGTTTCGAGCATCGCGAATAATTCGCTGTGCTCCGGATGACCGCGAACGATGACAGGTCCCGCTTTTCCTCCGCGCAACATTGAAGAAACAGTTCGGAGGTCGAGCCCCGCTTCGCGCGTGTCAGTGCCGTGGCAATCCAGACAATGGGCGGCAAGGATCGGCTGGATATCTGTTTCAAAGATCGGCAGCGAATCGAAAGTGGTTGTGAGAGAATACTTGTCACTGAGATGAGTGCCGAGCGCGAGCCGCTCCTGAGTCGTCAGCGGCCGGCGATAAATAAGCACTTCGCCAATGTCGCCGTTGAACCAGGTCCCTGTGTTGTCTTCCTGTCCGAAATGCTGGCCGAGCGCGAGCGTGACGTGTCGGTGGAACCCCAGAAAATGAGTGCCGTTGAACATGGCCTGTCGTTCTGTTCGCCCATCCAAATGGATCTCAAACAGCTGTTCACCGTTGTAGACCAGTTCGAGCAGATGCGGACGGTCGTCCCAGGCCTCACTGAGTGCTTCGCCCTGGTCGCCGTCATGAATGCCCAATCGCGGAATATAACGACCGCTCTGAAACCCGACCCAGAATCCGCGTCGTTTCTCAGGCTCTGATGTCCCCGTCATCCGTGAATTCACATCAATCAGCCGTTGAGATGCCGGACCGCCGCCCGGGGCCTGAAACACTATCGCGATATGAAATGTCTGGTCGCCGATTGACAACCCTGTGAAACTGCCACGATCGAGCAACGAATCTCCATGAAACCGGACCGATGGCCTGCCGCCAATGCCGGAAGCAACCCAGTGCGGCTGACGTGCAGAGTCGTCCTGGCTCAGGTGATTATGCTGCCCGCTGAGATCTAACCAATCTGCCAGCTGAAACGATGAGTCACTCGATCGTTCTTCCGGATTCTGATTGCCGTCGCGATTGGCGGCATCCAGCCAGAGAATCAATCCGTCTCGCGGTACGCTGACCGAATCCTCCGCACTGGTTGAATCGCTGGCTGAGACCGTCAGTCCCAGGACAATTGTTAATCCAATCGGGCGAATGATTCGCCGCGGGCGCTGATGCCTTGCTGCCGGTAGATGCTGCTGGGACTTGAGGTTCATCGCGTTTCCTCGGCGCGCCATGATTGGATACACAATCATAGTAACGACGCTGACGGGCTAATCGTAGCGCGACCATAAGGTTCACGACCTGAATCGGCCCGGCGTCCGCAGACAGTGTTGACTGCGTCATCGCGGACGAATCCGGACATATGGCACATCAACTGAGTATGCCCGACCGAATCGGTCCACACGAACGGCATTGATCTGTCTGCGGGCTTGAACTTGAAATCGAATCCGAAATTTATCGGCCTGGACCGGTCTCAGGTGCAATTCACGTCTCAATTGCCCAGCGTCATGCTCTTTTTGGGCGACTACAGCGTATTACGCTGATTCGTGGACGCGGCGGAAGTGCCGGAGCCCATTGTCCATTGCCCCCGCGAGCCGGAACCCGCCACGTCTTTTCGAAAACTGGTCTAATGATGTTGTTCCTGGAGTGTTTGATTCAGACAATTGCCGGCAGTTCGAAGCCCCTGCGATGTTCGCGGCCGATGTACTGGTTGGCCTCCTTGACATCGAACGTCTCCGTCCGGGCGTCCAGTCGCAGCTTTTTACCAGTCCGCCAGGAAATATTGCCGGCGTGGCACATCAGGGTACTGACGTGTCCGGAATAGATCTCCTGATTAAGCGAATCGCGTTTGCGGCTGAGGACCGCATCGAGAAAGTTTCGAACGTGAGCCTGCTGCCCGATATCGCTGCTGCCCTCAGCGACCAGCTTGCCGGCACCATCCCAGGCCTTCCAGGATTTGTTGGTCAGCAGTACCCAGCCGTTCTCACCGTAGATCGCCGCCCCCTCTGTGGCGCCGTGCAGTTTTGGATTTGACCACAGACGCATTTCGTACTGCAGAACCTGACCCGGGTAGTCGTAGTTGATGAACATGGTATCCGGCCACTGCTGGTCGTCTTCAAAAAAGAACTTGCCACCGGAGCAGGAGATCGCTTCGGGCATCCCCTCAAGTCCCATGACATGTCGGCAGTAGTCGATGCGATGCACGCCGTCGTTGCCGAGGTCGCCGGTGCCATAGTCAAACAACCATCGCCAGGCACTGCCCACAATGGCCTCGTTATATGGCCGTTCTGGTGCCGGCCCCTGCCAGATTTCATAGTCCAGATCGGACGACGGCTTGCTGTCCGGCGGCAGATGGACTGCACTGTTGCGACTGGTTTCCCACGCCTTACCGCAGATCACCTTGCCCAGCGCTCCGCTCTGCACGTAGTCAGCGGCCTCGCGCAGAAACGCGGCGCTGCGGATCTGCGTCCCCATTTGCACCATACAGTCATGTTTGCGTGCGGCTGCCACCGCGGTCCTGCCTTCAAGGATGTTGTGGCTCGCCGGCTTTTCGACGTACACGTCTTTTCCGGCCAGACAGCCTTCGATGGTGAGCAGGGCATGCCAGTGGTCCGGAGTCGCCACCATGAACACGTCAATCGAGTCATCATTGAGAAGGTCGCGGTAGTCATTGACGAGTTTCGGCATGCGCCCCGTCTTCTGCTTCAGCTCAGCGCCTCGCTGTTGTCGCACTGATTTCCTGATGTCGCAGATATGGGTGACTTCGCAGTCGGGCTCCGCAGCGAAGCTGTTCATTACGGAGTTGCCGCGGCCGCGGACGCCAATGCAGGCAACGCTGATCCTGTCATTGGCGGTCTGGATTCCACTGCTCGTTCCAAAGACGAGTCCCATGCCGGTTCCAAGAGCGGCAGACTTTACGAGAAAGCGACGGCGCGTGCTTCGAGACATGGGAAAGCCCTTTGGATATTGGCAGGGAATCTCCCCATGAACATAACGTCGCGCGGCGGAAGGTCAATCTGAAAAATAAGTCGGCGGCACCAGAATGTCGAAGGGTTCGAATTCGGAATCGACACACACGAACGAGGCTGTTGCCCCTGGAAATGCGAGAGCGCAGATGTTGTTCGCGAAGAAGGCCAGTGTTTCCCGCGTGTTCATCTTGTTGTAATCATGGGGTAAGACCAGCATGAGTGTCCAGCCTTCGGTGTCGCGCTCCAGCTTCAATGACATAGGATGTCCCATAAACAGTCCCTGTTCGACCAGCAGGTCGGCCAGTGCCGTGGCTTCCTGACGACTCACTGGATCCGAATAGAAGACGACTCCCCAATAGCGTTCAACGTGCATGTCTTCACGAGGAGTGAGCAGCATCAGCGCGCTCACCGGAGCGGCAATCGCAATCAGAATCAGCAAGTCGGCAGCAGCACGGCGCACCAGTATCAGTCCTCAGTGATGGTGTGATGATCGCCGACTGCTTCCTGACCGATCGGAGGAAGCGTCGGACGATGAATCCAGGTGGCTGGCAGAAGGTTGCGGCGCTGACGACTCAGATCAACTTCGTCGCTCACCAGAATCGCTGGTTCTCGCCCGTTCAGGGCCGCTGTGATGGTTCCATGAACTTCGGCCCGCATCTCGCCCTGTTTTTCCTGGTGCTCACGAATAAACCGCGCCAGCTGCAGAAACTGCCCGGTGCTCAGGAGGCGTCCAAATTGCTCGTAGGTAACCCATTCGCACAAATCCACTGGTTCTTGTCTCCCATCCGCATAGTGGACAGCCAGCTGAATATCGCGGTGGCGGATGTTGAGCTTCATGCGCCACGAAAAATAGTGGCCTTCGCGAGTAAAGGCGACATGACCCGGGTACAGGAAATGTCGAAATGGAATGAGAAGCTGAATTGCCACGAAGGTGCACATCAGCATCGTCAGCCAGGCGGGCTGACGATGCACTCCGTCAGCCGGTCCATCAGTTTCAACGCGACGTTGCCACAATCTCAGACGACCGGTCCATTCCGGAGGGACGTACACCAATGTCGTTGCCGCCAGCATCAGCCACGGGAAAACACCGATATCGAACAACTGCGAATTCATCCCGTGGAACAACCACACGGTGACGAGGGTCAGCAGGCGTGTGGGTCGCCACAGGAGCAACGGGACGACGAACAGATCGAGCAGCAGACCGCCCCAAACAAACAGGTCAACACACCACTCCGACGTGAAGTATTGTCCGATCAGTGGAAAATCGGTGCTCTCCGCCAGCCACGTTCGAATGGGTTCGCCGTGGAACCAGTCCGAATTCAACTTTGCAATTCCACCAAAGAAATACGGAACGCCGATCTGAAAACGCAGTATCCACAACACCCACATCGGAACCGTATCAGCACGCAGCGCCGGATTCCTGATCGCATCAATTGAAAAGGCCCGATCGGCCGGAAGCACGATCAACAGGAAACCGAGCAGACAGATCAGATAGTAGTGGTTGAGATACCAGCTTTGATCGAGCAGAAAAATATACGTGAACGACAAAAAAAACACGGTCGTCGCCAGTCGATATTTGAAGCCGACCATGATGCATGCGGCGGAAACTGCGGTCACGAGGAAATGAGCGTACATCCCGGCAGCCGGCCACGGTTTTACCCAGTCGAAGCCGAGATAAGTGAAGTGCATCCGCGGCTCAAGGTACATCGACCGGATGAGATCCTGCCTGAAATACTTCAGCAGACACCAGATCATCAGCGCGCCGAATGCGACCCGAAAATACACCAGGAAAGTGTTGTTCACGGGCTGCGTGAGCAGTCTGCGAGTGCGATTGGGAGCGTGGTTCATGAGCCTGACAGCTATGGCAGGAATGGATCACGACGAAGTGTTACACAAA
Source organism: Planctomycetaceae bacterium (assembly GCA_039831615.1). Classification (GTDB taxonomy): domain Bacteria; phylum Planctomycetota; class Planctomycetia; order Planctomycetales; family Planctomycetaceae; genus S139-18. The sequence continues at coordinate 1,963 of JBDOMX010000632.1, read as the reverse complement.
CGGCCGGAAAAGCGTGAGATCAGTTTTAGGCAAATACGCGACTCGCACCGGCACAATGCTCATTCAGCACAAATCACACGCTTTGTCCGCACCGAGCACCGATAGCCGATAGCAACGGCAGCGCTGACATTTACAGCGACCCTGGGGGCTGACGGTGCCTACGGATCAGGCGGCGACTGTTCGTCGGCGGGGATCATTACCGTGTATTTCAGGTCGGAGCGAATCTGTCGATAATGCCTGATCACTTCCTGCATGAAAGCATCTGAAACAGCGGCCACTCCTTCGAATTGCCAGTACCCCTCCGAGCCTGTCAGGACGATCATGCCGTAGCGCTGTTGTCGGACAGCTTCAAGAAGAATACTTTCGTCAAAACTTCCATTCGCGATCATCATGGCGACCAGTATCGGTTCCAGAACAGCTGGCCGATTAAGTAATACGTTCAAACCGGGATCGTCACTGAAAACCGGCTGTGAAAGAACATTGCCCATTGCCGACACGATCGAGCGTTCGTCTTCGAAATGTTTGGTCACGTGTACAGAAATGTCATGCAGCGGCATGGCTTTGAAAACGGCGTGGTCGATTGCGATGACGGCAGGAGGAATCGACGGCAAACCGGCCAGCACGACCAGCCCTACAATTCCCGAATGCCATCGTCGTTGCTTTGATTCAATGGACAGCCAGTGGCAAATGAGAATCAGCCCGAACAAAACGGCTGAATTCATATAGTACGGGCCCGATCCCATTCGCGTTGCCGTCACGCAGGCGAATGCCAGTGACACGGCCCAAAACACAATCAGAATCAACTGGCGGGATCTCATGATGCTCAGGGGAGATCGCAGCACAGGGCTCACCAGTACAAACGGAACAGCCAGCGATGCCCACGTCACTGGAAAGTTCAGGCAGCCCAGTAACGAGCTCATACGAAACGGCACGCCTCGCGCCTGGTTCATCGCTTGAAAGTAGGCTCCTTCCGAAACAGCGTTGAGACCCACAGTTAATATTGATGTGATCACAACGGAGCCCGCTGCGGACAGGATCGCCGCCTTCCATCGGCGTTCCATGAGCAGTACACCGACGACACATCCCGCAATACTGATGCCCGTGGGCTTAATGAAAAACGCGACGACGGAAATGAGAGTAACAGCAACGATGGCCCAGGTCTGCTCACGACATGTCATCATGAGAAAACATGTCAGGGCAGTCAAAAACAGAATCCAGTTGTCGGGTCTGAATGAAATCGTATGTTGAAATGTCGCCTCCATTCCCATCGCGACCACGATGAGTACAGTCAGCCATTTCCAGCCGGTCCCAAGTTGTCGTAAGATCAGTCCGGCGAGGAGAAAGCTGCCACATGTCGCCAATACTGAAATCGTCCGTCCGATTCCGTAAAGGTCGAGCACCGTGGCGCCACACACGCGGCCGATGGCCCCGACCACGCTGTGGAACAACGGTCCATGAAAAGAAGGATAGTACGGTGGCTGGTCGGCCGTCGCAAAAAGCGACTGGCCGGTCTGGAATCGATGGGCGAAGTAAACTTTTCCGGCTTCCCCAACGGTATTGGGGCCGGCAACTCGTACGGCATTCATTGAATGCCAGCAGACTGCAAATCGCCCCCAGACCAAATGTCGCCAGAAAGAAGATGCCAAAGACAAGGGGGGCCATCGGTATCCCAACGCCGGATGAGGCATACGTTGTTCGGTTCATCCCGGAATCCAGGCCTGAAGCATTTCTGGTGTCGGTTTCAACGCTCGCTGCGGCGGGACGCCGACGGCTTGTTTCCGACATCAGTTCGGCACGGAAACAGTCGAGCGACATTCGCTCGAAGCTGCGAAACTGTCATTTGTCGTTGTGAAAGTATCGGGGTGTGACCGGCATGCCGCCGGTCTAAGCGATGCAGGTTACGTGATTTGAGAGAAGTTGCCTGTGCGGATGAAGCTGCGTCTGTTCCCGGTTAATGCGTTCG
>JBDOMX010000486.1:0-1854 GCA_039831615.1 Planctomycetaceae bacterium | reverse complement strand
AGACCCACGACCGGATGAATGAAGTCCGCCGGATGGGAGGCCGCCGTGACAGCATCCCTGTTCCATCGAACACCGTTTGTCGCCGTACTTTTTTCCTGGACCTGCACCACAACATTAGCCGACCTGTGCCGTGAACCGGGAACGAAGTTCGCAATTCAGGCCGCGCGCGACAACCGCCGTTTCTCGCGCCGTGTCATCGGGCGAGTGCCGGAATCCATCTCCCCGTCGTCCCCGTCGTCCTCGTCATCATCGTCGTCGACCTCCGACTCATAAATCACGGGTCCGGACTTTTTCTGGCCTGGCTTGCGAAGGACCAACGGTTCCATCGACGGTGGTTGATGGCGTGCCACCAGGGTCAGAATGGCGGGCAGCGGGACCAGGGCCACGAGCAGACAGCAGGCGACACCAATGGCCATCACAATCCCGACGCTGACCAGTCCGTTGTGGCCCGCGATCATCAGACTCCCGAACCCGACGATCGATGTCAGCGATGTGAGAATGACGCCGGCGAGTGTGTCGCCCGATGGAGCATAGTCACGAGAACCGGCAGCAACCTGACGCCGGTAATCGTGAACAATATGGATCCCGTCGTCGACGCCGATTCTCAGCACCAGTGGCAATACAATCAGATTCAATGGGTTGAAATCCACGTGCAGGATCACCATGGCGCCGGCCATCAAAACTGCACCCAACAATGGCGGAAGCAGTGCCAGAATGGTGTCTCTCAGATTTCTGAAATCGACCACCAGAGCAATGAAGACAACCATCGACAGATAAATCGTCACGAGCAGGTGAGGATTCAGTTCGCCCGTGCGATGGTGCATCGTGTATCCAATGAATCCTGCGATGGCCATGGGGATCAGCAGCGTCAGGATCTTCTGCCCCGGTCGCAGGAAGTCAAACAGCAGGAACAGACTGATGATTGCCAGCGAGTAAATCGCGATCACCTTCCACGACGACTTCAATTGCAACGAGGATTCGTAGTTTTGCACTGGAATGCCGGTGACGTTCGGAGCCACGGTGCGAACTTCCTGGACGAAAGCAGCAAGTTGGTCGTCATCCCAGATGTTGTGGGCAGGATAGACCTTCACCAGCCATTGCTCCTGACCGTCAATCTTCTGATAAAGGCGACGACGCCATTCGGCCGGGATATCGCCGGGTCTCACGGGATCCAGGCTGGTCGCTGTGCCCACTCGTTTGAATTCATGCAACAACGAACTTGCCAGCAGGTCCTGGTACGCACTGAGAACCGCTGCCTGACCGCTGGTGTCGAGACTCACAAGTCGGTCAAGAAATCGGTCAAGGGTGGCGGCCGGAGCTGCCGCGGCCGGATCACGTGAAGCACTGAGAGTGGCATACAATCGGTCGAGTTCTCGGCCGATCGATTGAGGATGCGGTTTTGAAAACGTGGGGACATTCGTCGACAGACTGGCAACCCGGCTGCGCAGACTCAGGATCTGCTGTTTTTTTTGCTCATCCGGCTCTGCACTCAACCAACTCGCCAGCTCACTCACATGATGCACTGACGACAGTGCCCGCAGCTGTCCGCTGAGTTTCAGCGTTTCCTCTCTGGATCCCGCAATGGTCACCGCATACAGCAACGATTCGTCGGCGGCATTCCACAATTCTCGCTGGGCTTTCACACTGGCAAGGCCTGGATCGTGAAGATTCATCAGATTCGAGTCGTAGCCGACCTGCAGTTCCGGCTCACCGTGATGCCAGCGCACCGCCTTGTTGCCGACTAACGCGATCGCGACCACGGACACACCGATAACAATCAGGGGGAGCCCCGTCACCAGACGCCGAAACAGACGTCCACCTGCAGGTTGCGGGAGTTGTTCGGCTTTGACACCA
>JBDOMX010000248.1:0-1858 GCA_039831615.1 Planctomycetaceae bacterium | reverse complement strand
AAACGAGCCGATCTGAAGTCTGGCCCGCCAGATGCGTCGCCACAGCCGCCGCCGCAGACAGGACCCACCGGATACCACACGGTCAAATTGCGCGCTTACTGCGGAGAAGGGGACCGACGCACGCGGTGACGGACACCGAGTGGTGGGTTCACCTCTCATCTTGGTTGGTGTCTGAGTCGGTTTCATCGGTTTTCAATGCACGAGGCATGTACGGTTTGAAGTAGGGTCGTGCGTCCGCAAAGGAATCGAACACTTCGATTCGGTCGACAAAGGACAATTCCTGTACTCGGGCATGGGTGTACGATGAGGCAACGCGAGACCGTGCTCACCAGAAATCCATGAGCACGCGTTGTGAACGCGATAACGAGCGGGCCCCAGTCGGTCGCAGATCATGGCAGATCTTGTGGCATTCCGAAGGGCGACACGAGACAGGCACTCCGCGTCCGGTTCGGAGCAAGGGTCGTCGCCGCTTGTGCCTCTTCCCAGTAATAACCGGGGCGTCGAAACACTGAGAATAAAGGATTGATTCAGCAGAATTCGGATCCACCCATTGAGCACCTTCGCCCCCGCCGATAAAGTCATCGGACTGCGATTGATTCTCAGTCCGAGCCTGCCAGCCACGTCACTCAACGTAGCCAGCCATGCTCTCACTTATCTTTCACATGAAACGGGGAGTCTGGCTTTGCCTGCTGGTAAAGTAGCCCGCCGCAAACGCTCACTACACGGCTTCACGCTGATTGAGTTGCTTGTTGTCATCGCGATCATTGCAATTCTCATTTCCCTGCTGCTTCCTGCTGTCCAGCAAGCCCGCGAGGCGGCCCGTCGAACGCACTGCAGAAACAATTTGAAGCAACTGGCATTGGCTGTTCACAATTATATTGATGTGGCTACCGTGCTGCCGCCGAGTGCCTGTATCAACCCCGTCATTACGGCAACCGGTAACAACGGTTCGTGGGGAGTGCATGGCCGAATTCTGCCTTTTCTGGATCAGGGGAAACTCTACAACTCAGTTGACCTCACCGAAGCCTGGGATTTTCAGCCAGCAATCGACGGCCTAAAGATTCCTGCCTATGCGTGTCCGACGGATCCTCGCAGCGATGGGTCTCGCGATCCTGGCAGCGGCAAGGTGACCCTTTACCCTACGAGCTATGGCTTCAATTTCGGCAGTTGGTTTATCTACGACCCAATAACTGGCCAAGGCGGCGACGGAGCATTTTTTCCCAACGCCCGATTAGGGATCGCGGCTTTTGCTGACGGGACCAGCAATACTCTGATGGCTTCAGAAGTAAGAGCCTGGACACCGTACCGCCGCAACGACGGCCCGGTCTCGACTGCGATTCCTTCAACGGTTGACGATGCAGAAGCCGCCATAGCAAGCGGTGCTCAGTTTAAGAACACGGGACACACGGAATGGCCGGATGGTCGCGTTCACCACCATGGCTTCACGACGACAATGCCTCCCAACACAGCGACATCCTGCAGTGATGGCACTACCACATACGAATTCTGCGACTTCAATTCGTGGCAGGAAGGCAAGAACGGGGTCAGCGGTAGTCCAAGCTACGCCATCATAACTTCGCGCAGTCATCACGCCGGCATCGTGCAGGTCGCGCTCATGGATGGATCAGTGCGATCGGTTTCCGAAAATATCGAATTGGCGATCTGGCGAGGACTGGGAACTCGCTCGGGCGGTGAAGTGTCTGGCGAGTTCTAGTGCCGGACGCAACGGAAAGTAATTGCAAATTCACAAGCCGTCGCTGCTGGTGGTCCATTCTACACCGAGAGTCTTAGTTCCAGTTTCGCACTTTTCGGGAATGATATTGGCATAGAAAAGGCGGCCCGTGACAATTGGAATTTG
>JBDOMX010001141.1:0-1859 GCA_039831615.1 Planctomycetaceae bacterium | reverse complement strand
CGGAGGCGGAATCAAGTAAAGCGGAGCGCAGTCCGTAACGGAGCCGTAACGGAGGCCCGCAGCGAGGGACGAGCGTAGAGGCTGTAGTGGAGAGCGCAGTGCAGGACGTAGCGAGCGACGATGCCGAACAAACTCGCGAGGACTAGTAAACATATAAATCATGCCATTTCGCTTCCTTCAAATTCCAGCCCGGGGCTGCGAGCAGACCGAGTCCGAGATGAACTTGTTTCTGCAGAGTCATCGTGTGCTCACGGTCGATCGTCGCCTGGTGGATGCCGGGGAGAAATCGTTCTGGGCGATCTGTATTGACTACCTTGAGGGGGCCGAACGGAGTACGTCGCGAAGGGGCCGCAGCGGCCAACAGAATCGTATTGATTACCGCGAGGTGCTCTCTGCCGAAGAGTTCGTAAAATTCTCGGTGTTGCGAGAGGTTCGGAAAACTCTGGCTGCTGAAGATGCGGTCCCGGTTTACGCCGTGATGACGAATAAGCAGCTGGCTGAGATCGTCCAGACTCAGGTGTCGGATCGTCAGGGACTCTCAGCCATTTCGGGACTCGGCGAGGCGAGGGTAGAGAAGTACGGAGATCGCATCCTACAGGTCATGAACTTAGCTGAAGGAGATCAGGGTGAAGCGGCTGGGCGACCTGTTTGAACGGATCGCGGAACCTGGAAATCTGCGGGAGGCGTTCCATAAAGCCGCCCGTGGAAAACGCGACCGACATGAGGTCCGAGCATTTGCAGCGAGTCTCGATCGGGAAATCTCAGTTCTTCGGACAGATCTGCTGAAGAACCGATTGAAACTCGGTCGTGCGGTGACCTTCACGATTCATGATCCGAAAGAACGGATCATCACAGCCCCCTGTTTTTGCGAACGGGTGCTGCACCATGCGATTCTCAATGTGTGTGAATCAGCTTTCGAACGATTTCTAATTACGGATACGTTCGCCTGCCGAAGCGGAAAAGGGATGATCGCAGCTCTGCACAGGGCGATGCACTTCAGCCGCAGATTCGGCTTTGCCATCAAGCTTGATATGCGGAAGTACTTTGAAAGCATCCCTCACGACGAGTTGTTGAATCGATTGACGCGTCGATTTAAAGACCGACGTTTGCTGGAACTTTTTCGACAAATCGTGCATTCACATTCCGATCAGGGCCATGGCCTTCCAATTGGCAGTTTGACTTCGCAGCATTTCGCGAATTTTTATCTGGGTTGGTTTGATCGCTTCATCAAAGAACAGCAGCAGGTCAAAGGCTATGTCCGCTACATGGATGACTGTCTGCTCTGGGGCGAGCAACGATCTGATCTCAGACAACTTACTTCGACGTGCCGTGACTTCCTGCAGGCGGAATTGGGACTGGGTATGCACGAACCTGTGCCTGTCTTCAAAAGTCGAACCGGGCTCGAGTTTCTCGGGTGCCGTGTGTTCCCGGACCACTTGAAGCTGAATCGACGCAGTCGCCGTCGCTACCGGGCAAAACTTCGTGATCTGGACGAGCAGTTCGCAGCCGGGACAATCACTGAACTAGAGCTGCAGTGCCGTTCCGAATCGTTGACGTCTTTTACCGCGGCTGGCGGTGTGCGGAGCTGGCATTTCCGGCGGCAGGTGTTACAACAGTTACCGGTCAGTGGTCACGGGCTCGAACCGGGTGAACCGGGGCGGCAGTTGGAACAACAACTCCGACAACTGCCGTTCGGCGAACCGCAACAGGAACACGCCTGACAACCGGAACAACAACCTGGGCTTTCGTGTGCTCCGCAGCTCCGCAGACGGGATGGATGTCCCACCTGATGGAACCGATCGCTGTCCAGCTGACTAAATTACTTCTACAACTCGTCAGCGAAACTCACCCGAAGCCGC
>JBDOMX010001029.1:4317-7761 GCA_039831615.1 Planctomycetaceae bacterium | reverse complement strand
CGAAGCTCACGACGACCACGCTCTCGGTCGTCAAACACTCACCAGGTGGGTCCATTTTACACGCCGAAGTGGGTCCGTTTTACACGCCGATCTCCATTCTGACGCTGGTTGGATTGTGGTGGACGTATCCAGGCCGGCCTCCCTCGAATGAGGAGTCACCCACAGCGTGATGTCTGCGTCACCGATCATATGCTTGATTGACGTCGCTACAGCGCAGTACGCTGATTCGTGGCCGCGGCGGGAGTGCCAGAGCCCATAACCCCTTGGCCCCCGCGAGCCAGAACCCGCCACGACTTTTCGAAAACTGCTCTACAGTGTTTCGATCCAGGCGGCCAGCAATGCCGGGTAGCTGGTCAGATCGTCGTTGTGGCACATTTCTGTGACGGTGTGGATGTTCCTGACCGGACAGGCAAAAGCAACGGTCCTCACGCCCGTCCGACTGCGCTGGATCACTCCGCCGTCCTGGCCTCCTCTTGGCAGAATGCTTCGCTGGCATTTGATATTCGAGGTGTCCGCCACTGATTCAATGTCTTCAATCAATCGAATGTCGGCGATCATTGAGGAATCCATCACCCCCAGTGCCACTCCATCACCAAAGACCGTCACGCGATCCTCATCGGGCACCCCTGGCGTTTCACAATTCAAGGTCGTGTCGCAGCTGATTCCGATGTCGGGTTCGATTCCGAACGCAGCCGTCATAGCGCCTCGCAGACCGACCTCTTCCTGCACCGTCCATGCCGCATAGACATCGCAATCGTGGCTGGCGAGTTGCTCGAGTGCCCGAATCTGAGCCCAGCAACCGACCCGGTTATCGAGGCATTGTGATACGACGGCATTGCCGACGGATTGAAATGGCCCGTCGAGCACCACCATATCGCCGATCTGTACCTGTTCCCGGACGGAGTCCGCAGGCAGCCCCAGATCAATACAGAATTCGGTCACGGTGGGGACCTTCTTCTTTTCATCATCGGTGGCGATGTGGATCGGTCGTCCCGACGGATTCATCACCCCAGGCAAGTCGCCCGATCGCGTGCACACGCGGACCGTGCGAGCAAAAAGATTTCGTGCATCGAAGCCGCCAGCTGGATTCACTCGCAGGAATCCCTTGTCGTCGATATGTCGGACGAGAAAGCCGATCTGGTCCATGTGTGCAGCCATCATCACACGTCGCCGCGTTTTTTTAGGCTGTCCGCTGGCCGGCCGAGCTTTCCGGACGCCGATCAAAGAACCCATGGCGTCCGTCGACACGCTGTCCAGCAGCTGCGACGACGCAAGATAGTTCTCGATCACCGACCGAATTCGATCTTCGCGTCCCGGAACGGACGGGGTTTGAGTCAAAGTCTTCAGGAGTTCCATCAACCCGTTTTCCTGCAGGAGTCAGTGAGACAGCGGTGTGTTCCGGAGTGATATTCCGCCGGTTCGTGTTTGTCCAGGCCGGATCGGATACAGACGAATCGCTCGGCAGCTGGTCAACATATTCCGAAACTGCTTTCAACTGCGGGGGCGGACAACTACGATTCGAATCCATGGCGTCATCATGACGCGGCCACTGAAAACGGACACACCCCATGACCTCACGCAGAACTTTTCTCCAGCATTCTGCATTGACTGCCGGCGGGCTGATGGCTGGCTCCACGCTTCTGCCGATGGCTGGTGCGGAGCACAGTCGGTCCCCAACCACTCTCCGCGGACGTCTGTACAAGACTCTCAAGAGTGGCATGATCCAGGTACCGGGGACGGTCACTGACAAATTCAAGGCCGCCAAAGAAGCCGGTTTTGATGGTGTCGAAATCAGTACGCCCGGCCTGGACATCGCGGCCACCCGAGAGGCCATTCAGGCCAGCGGACTGCCGGTCGACGGAGCGGTTGTTACCAGTCACTGGAAGGTACGCCATACGGATCCATCACCGGAAGTACGGAGCGAAGCACTGGAAACGCTGAAACGGTCCCTCGCAGAGACTCACGCCGTCGGCGGCAATACGGTCCTGCTGGTGGCAGGACATGGCAAGGATGGTTCCGAAGAAGAAGTCTGGAAGCGTTGTCTCGATAACGTGTCACAGGCAATTCCTTTGGCAGCTGAACTGGGGGTCTGTATTGCCATTGAGAATGTCTGGAATCATTTCATGTACGACCATTTCGGCGACCACACTCAAACAGCCCAAAAGTACGTTCAGTTCGTCGACGAACTGAATTCTCCCTGGGTCGGCCTGCAGTTCGACATCGGGAATCACTGGAAGTATGGGAGCATGGGAGACTGGATCCGGCAACTCGGAAAACGCATCGTGAAACTCGACCTCAAAGGGTTCTCCCGTGCCCAGGATGACTTCACAAAAATCGGCGAGGGTGATCTGGACTGGGCGGATGTGCGCAAGGCATTGCTGGAGATTCAATTCACAGGCTGGGCAGCGGCGGAGGTCCGCGGCGGTGATCTGGACCGACTGAAGGAAATCTCAGCCAACATGGATCAGGTCTTTGGACTGCACGCCGCGTGACCAATTCACAGACGCTTGCCAATGCGTTGTCCGCTCATGCTGTTTCCGTACCGGATCAGCAGCTATCGATCCTGCAGCAATACTGTGAACAGCTGTGGGAGTGGAATACGCGATTCAATCTCACACGACACACGGACTACGAATCGTTTGTCACGCGGGATCTGCATGACAGCCAGCAACTGGCGAAGCACCTGCAGTCGAACGAATCTGTTCTGGATGTGGGTGCCGGTGGAGGAGTCCCTGGCATCGTGCTGGCGGTGTTGAATCCCGCTTTGACCGTCACCCTCGCAGAAAGCACTCAAAAAAAGGCGGCTGCGCTGGAGGCGATCATTGGTGTGCTGGGATTGCCGATCACAGTGTTTGCGGAGAGGGCCGAAGACGTCCTGAGCCATCGTGCGTTCGACACCATCACCGCACGAGCTGTCGCGCCCCTGAAAAAACTGATCCCCTGGTTTCAACCGCGGCAAAAGAATCTCGGTCGCATGCTGCTGTTGAAAGGTCCGGCATGGAAGACGGAATACGACGAGGCAAACGAGGCATTGCTGCTCCGGCACGTGAACATCGAAGTGATCTCCGAGTATGCGACGGCCGGCCGGACCAGAAAAAGCGTTATATTAGAAGTGAAGTTCGCCTAACCAGCGATTCTCGGAACCGTTCGCAGGGGGGGTCGGCAGAACCTGCCGGACCGCCGGACAGAACTTACGAGTCCGTACAAAAACAGATCGAGAAGCCCAAACCAGGCAAAATGGACAAAACTCCTGTTTCGGCCAATTGCGGATTTCTCCTAAGCTTTGCAGCGCGGGGCCGAGCGGTGTCGGTAGCCAGGAGAGCGACTCCAGGCAGAATTCCCTGAAAACATAGTTATGTTCGCCGTGATTCGGCAGTATTTGGAAAGGAATCCGAAATGCAGGTCAGTCAGAAAATAGCCGTCACTCCAGCGTTGCCGGATGAT
>JBDOMX010001029.1:0-4307 GCA_039831615.1 Planctomycetaceae bacterium | reverse complement strand
GACTCAATCCGTGGTTGCGGGGCTCATTGCTGTGTCCGTGGCAACATCTGCGGTCGCACAGCGAACTCGCTTGAGTGCTCTGGAACGTGATTTTGACGACGTACTGGGGAATGACGGTCGTCGTGCCCCAGGTCTTGACCTTCGTGGTGGCAACAGCCTGAACAAAGGCGCGCAGGTCGATTTATCCAAAGTGCAGCGACGGCCGCTGATCAATCTCCTGAAAGAGGCGGTCGCGGAATCCAAGCTGCTGTTTACGTCAGTGCGAGACGACTCGGTTCGGGGTCCCGAACTCCAAAGCAGTCTGCGAGAAGTCACCAGGTTGCGTGACGCGGCCGACTACGCCGTCCAGGACCTGGAAAGCGGTCGCGAACTGGAACGGATGTTCCCGGGTATCCAGAAGCTGAACACGGACTGGCGACTGCTGTCGCATCGACTTGGACAGTCACCGCGAATCAGTCGCAAGAGTCTGGACATCGTGGATCGCATCGATCGTCTGGAACGTCAGATGGAACAGATGTTCGCGGTAAAAACTCAGCTGGACCGCCGAGCCCTGCTGACCGAATTTGCCGGTCTGGCGTCGACACTCAACAACCTTCTGCAGGAGCTGCAGTACTATGATGTCCGTGGCAACGATCAAGCCAGCGAAGCCATCTATGAAGCGCGAAAACTTGGACAACAGACTCAGCTGATCGAAGACATGGTATTGGATGCAGCAACTTATGACCGCATCGTCCAGGAGTACAACCGGTTCATAACACAGTGGTCGCGGCTGCTCACAGATCTTCGGAACATCGAAAACCGCTATGTCCAGCGCAGCATTCGCAATATCGTCGATTCCAACAGCCGTATCCACGACCTGCTTTGGCTGGAACACTCGGCAAACCGGGAACATCTGCACCAGCTGGCAAATTCACTGATCAGATACGTGGATGAATTCTTCAACCGAACCCCTTTGAAACTTGTCGTGCACCTGAAGAACGTCGATTCGATTCTCGAAAAAGCAGACAACTTCTACGGCACGGTCCGCCATTTCAAACAAAGTGTTGATGCCAACGACGACGATTCGACACTGCTTGAGAACTACAGCTACGTGGAAGAGTACGGCACCGACTTCATCCGTTCGTTTGCTCAGTTGAGAAGTTCAGCCGGCAAAGTTGTTTTGCAGGAAATCGAATCCAGTATCGCCTCTCTGCGTGCGGAGCTCAATATCTCGGGGACAGTGGCTTCTGTCGATACTCAAAAGCTGATCACCACCGCTGCAAATCTCGAGAATCAGGCCGATCATTTGAAGTACGATGTCAACAACTGGCTCGAACGAGACCGCGAGGCCTATCGAGATGATGCGCTCAAAGCCATGGAATTCTTTTTGCAGAGATGCCGTCGCATGCACCGGCTGCTGCAGGAACGTCCGACGCTGACCCAGCTCAGACGGGAATCCACCGACCTGAACGCATCGTGGTCCAGTCTGTATGGCTATCTGACTCGCTGCCGAACCAATGACCGGGCCCACATGATCGACCTTGCCCGGGAAATCAATGCAGCCCTCTACAAGCTGGAGAGCCCGGTGCAGCTCTGATCGCTCGGGCTGAAACTCGTCAGCCGCGATCACCTCAAAATTCAGGAAGCCCGACTGTTTGACAGTCGGGCTTCCTTTGTTTGGCATCGGCGGATCCTGCCGAACCTTTTTCAGATCGTTGCAGCAGGACCATGTGAAATAAACCGTATCCAGATAGAGACTTAAGTCCCGGCAGCGGTGACCGGTCGCTATTGACCGAGGTTTCGAAAACGCCGTATATTCCATGCGGTCAAGTGCGACACTCCGATGCCATTGAGTTGAACGAATTCCATCCGGCCAGTTTCCCCTCCGCCTGTGGTTTCAGCAGGCCGCGGCCGAAAGTCTCTGTCTCAATCGATATCTCTCGATCCGCAATGCGGCGTTTCGCTGCCTTGTGTCTTTCCCTGCGAATGTCACCTATTCCGCGCTCCTGGCTTTGCCTGATGGGTTTGCTGACTTCGGTCATGCTGACCTGTGTTCCCGCGCGCGCGCAGGACGACCTGCCGGTCCGGAACAACGACATTCAGCAGCCAATTCAGGTCACGGCACCGGTCGAACATGTGTTTGATTACGGCAATGGAATCACCGCACACTCCTTCCGTGGTGGCGCGTCCCTGACTCAGGGAAAGTTGAAGCTCACGGGACAGAACATTGTCGTCTTCGTGCAGACGACTGCTGATGGTCTCACCGATGCTCGTGTGGTGGTCAAAGAGTCGCGTGCCGTGCGAGGTCTGCAGGACGGACTTGGGGAGCGAAGTTATGCGGCCGAACGTGCGATGCGGATCCAGTCCGTGCGCCCGCTCGATTCGCTCGCCGGCAGCCGCGCCGAAATCGCGAAGGCCGATCAAGTGATCGGATGGGCCAGAACACTGGCGTGTCCGAGTCTGCAAAGTGAGCGACGGGACGTCCGTTTTACAGTCGCGCTGGATCCGTTGTCACAGCCGGGTTTCGGCTTCAACGCCCCGGTCCGGTCAAACCCGAAACGAATTCAGATTCGTCCGCGGTCGAATCAGCCATTTGAGGCGCAGGCCGTTCCATCCAACAGTGTTCCTCCTGAGCACATCTACGTGATCACAGGGGGTGTGAATGTCCTCAGCGAAGGTTCGCAGATCGTTGACCAGCAGCCGGTCCATACCGTGATCGACCTGTCGGCTGATCGAGTCGTGATCTGGATGGAAAAGAAACCGTCCGATGGTCGAGACCTAAACGACGGTCTTCCGTTTATGCAGGCGGCAGACACTCGCTTCCAGGTCTATCTGGAAGGCAACATTCTTGTGCGTCACAATCGCGGGACCATCAGGGCTGATCGTGCTTTCTACGACGCCGGCAACGGCCAGATCCTGGCGATCAATGCAGAGCTGCGCGCGGTCGTCAGTGACACCGGTCAGCAGATACGAATTCACGCAGAAAAACTGCGGCAACTCGCAACCGACCGCTTCCACGCACAAAATGCCTGGACCTCGACCAGCCCGTATGGCAAACCAGGGTATCGGATTCAGTCTGAAAACATCTACGTGAATCCCGGTCCACAGACTCCCTCGTCCGGAGTCAATCCAATCACGGGAGAACCGAGCTCCGGTCCGCCACTTTGGGTCACTGCCGAAAACTCGCAGTTCATTCTGGGTGACATTCCGCTGTTGTCGGTACCGAGTGTCAGCTTCCCGGCGGAAGATCCAGGAATTCCCATCCGGCGAGCCTCAGTCCGTCAGGATCGTGTTTTTGGGTTTCAGGTGAAAACGGTTTGGGATCTGACGAAGATCGTTCCCGTGGATGTCCCGGGAGGAACCGAATGGGACCTGCTGGCTGACTACTACAGCAAACGCGGCCCGTCGATCGGAACGGAGTGGAACTACGATTTCCTCAACCGCATGGGTCAGGTCACTGGCGAAGGCAGAGCGATCTACCAATACGATGACGGAATGGACAATCTTGGCCGCGATCGTCGTGCTCTGACGCCGAAGGACGAAAGTCGAGGACAAGTCATCCTGCGACACCGTGAGCGGTCTGATGATGGCGTGACATTGTTCGGTGAAATCGGATACCTGTCCGACCGCAATTATCTTGAACAATACCATGAGATTGAATTCGACGAAGGCAAAGATGCTGAGACGATTGCCGGGATTCGCCAGGACCGTGGAGCATTCAGCGCCGGCCTGTTCATCCGGCCGCAGCTGAACCCTTTCGAAACAACGACTCAATGGCTGCCGCGAGGAGATATCTACGGGTTCTCGGTACCGCTGGCGAACGGCAACGCCTACTGGAGTTCGCATTCCAGTGCCGGCTACGCGCACCTGGATCCCACTGAGCTGCCGACGGATCCCGCTGATCCCTTTTCGCCCACGCTGTTAGGCACACCCTACGTTCGCGATGCTCAGGGCGTTGTCGCCATGACACGACATCGAATCGACGCTCCGTTCATGGTCGGTCCGGTGAACATCAATCCGTGGGTCATGGGAGAGGCCGCGTTCTGGGATGAAGGTTTGATCGGCAGCGACATCAGCCGATTTGTGGGCAACGCGGGGGTGAGGGCCACACTCACGGCAACGCGCGTGATGCCGTTCGTGCGAAGTCACCTGTTCAACCTGAATGGGCTTGCCCACAAGAGTGAAAAAATATTTGAGTATTCGTACACAGACTCATCGCGCAGCCTGGGGCAGATTGCGCAGTACAACGAATTCGACGAAAACTCTCAGGAACGACTGCGCAACAGGGCGGTTCTGCAGATCTTCCCGGGGTTGGTCCCGGCCGAATT
>JBDOMX010000090.1:0-1863 GCA_039831615.1 Planctomycetaceae bacterium | reverse complement strand
AGACCCACTTTTCCAGCTCGGGCAAGTAGACCTCCGTAACGGCGTGTTCGAACGTCGTGCCATTCGAACTCAAACCGAGCACTCGCGAGGTGAATCCACGCACAAGACAAGTGGCCTGAAGAAGGTGTGCAAAGTAATAGCAGCTTAGTGGCTTGCCGGCAGCCGCATGCCGCAAGAGATCGGACCGATTACAATTCTCCGGCAGGTCGGTCGAACCATGCGGAGCCAACTCACGAATCTGCTGTGACCAGGCAAACGAGTCGCCCGTGTGTCCGATCACGCGGTCAATCTGTCTTGCAAACTTAACCGCTTCAGCAGTGGTGACGTCTTCGTGAACAAAAGGCACACTCCAAATCGGAGACGGCCCACGAATGGTGATCGAAAATCCGCTCTCAGCCATCTTCTGTATGGTGACGTCATTCTGAGATTCGTTTGGTATCGAGGGGCCAAGATCGGCAGTGGGCAAGTCAATCGGCTTGATGAATTTATAGTAAAATCCCAACACCCTCAGGCAGCTGGTGCGCGGCAGAGTGGGGAAGAACAAGCAAAGGCCTACGCCAACCGCCAGAGTGCAACCTACAGCGATGGATATCCGTCTCAAGCGTTTCATTCTCAAGCGTCGTACTGCTGGCCTGTCGACGATTCCGGCGACTCGAGGCGTGGGAGCACTCATAGAAACTGCTTTCGTGGAATTCGAGAGAACCTGCTTGTTAGACGGATCTGGAACACGATTGATGTCGGACGGCCTGTCGCTATTCGTCTTTCCACGTCCACTCCAGTAAGAGACGGTGGGCTTTTGTGACGAATTTTTTTGGGGGTCGTACGACTTCGGATCGCAAGCTTGTTGTAACCGGAATCCGACCATCAGTGTGCGTAAATCAAGATGATGTTGAGTTAGGTTCCAGTACTTCGTTGTAGATTGCCGCCATACGCTTAAAATAGGTTTGCTGACAAAAGTACGTCTTGGCCACCTCGCACGAATTGCGAGACAGAATGCAATAATCGTCACAGGCCGAAGCAAATGCGTCGCGAAATGAACTAGCGGTGGGATGAAACACCGCGCCACAGCGGTTGCGACGAACAAAGTCGGCCATCGGCGAGACGGAAGAGATTAACACAGGGAGTCCGCTGGCAAACCCTTCAGCCATGCTGTTCGGACACGGCTTCCCTCCATCGCTTCGCGTGAATGGTATGATCGTAAAGTCGGCCGCTTGATATTCCGATTGCATGTCGACCACGTTGCCATGCTGCAACTGAATGTTCGATAGCCGCCGTTCCGCTACCAGCCTCGCGGTCGTTTCGTACGCGGTGTCGCTGCAACGCCACCGGCGGAACAACATTCGCCAAACAACTTGCGGCATGTTCGGCGCAGCCTCTAACATCAAGTTCACGCCCCGTTCCTCCATCTCTTCACTTGTTCGAGGTGAGGTTGCAAACAGGATGGTCGGTGAATCCGACAAGACGCGAGGTTGTAAGTTGTGATATTTCGTTGTATCAACCGGCGTGAAGAGCAGCTCGACCTTGGCGGCGTCAATTCCAGTATCAAGTACGCGGGAGCGCTGCTCGGGTGTCTGGACAATGATCTTGCGGCATTTTCGCAAGAACGAGACATCGGGCTCACCTGGCTCGACAATGGTCAATACGATGGGCTTACGGCGAAGTGCGGAGGAAAAAGGCCACGGACTGGGGCCGCTATAGACATGACTGACGTCGCATTGCCGTTCAAGCAGTGGAATCAATAACCGGTAGAGAAGGTGCCATCGCGGATTGAATCCAAAACAGCGTTTACGCGATGAAATCGAACAACTCAAGTGAGGATTAACCGCAAAAACCCAGTTGGGCCGGAACGCGTCGGCAAGCCCA
>JBDOMX010000258.1:0-1865 GCA_039831615.1 Planctomycetaceae bacterium | reverse complement strand
ACCGGCCGTCTGGATGCGGCAACGCATGCCCACCGTCAGCAACATTGAAGTCACGGCGACCAACCCCGAAGCCGACGGATTTGAATTGATCGAGACCATGCAGCCAATCTTCGACGGTGTCTTGATTCGTCAAGTGCGACACGGAATCCGACTGCACAAACGGAATCGCAACGTCTTGATCAACGATTCACACATCTATCACAACACCGGTGTGGGTGTGTTCCTGGACAAGGTCAACCTGCATCAGATCAACATCACTGGCAACCACATCAGCTACAATCGCCTGGGTGGCATTCGGATTAGCGGATCGGAAGTCCGCAATCTTCAGATCACAGGTAACGACATTGAATACAACAATCACCGTCAGTTCGGTACTCCACCCGAACCGACGGCGGAAATCTATATCGACACGACGGCCGAGCGTTCCAGCGTCGCCGAGGTCGCGGTATCGGGCAACACGATCCAGGCCACTTCGTCTCCGGGTGGAGCCAACATACGAATCGTCAATGCAGTGGGAGAGCAACGTCCACCCGGGCTGTGGACCGTCACGGGCAACATCATTGGCAGTCAGGAGAACAACATCCATCTGACCGGATGTTACGGTGTCGTTGTCTCCGGCAACTTTATTTACTCTGGCGGGCTGCGCAACGTGCTCTTGGAACAGTGCCGTGAAGTGACGTTGACCGGCAACAGCCTGCGGCGACACACACCCGCGGCCCACACCGGTATCCGGATCGTTGATTCCAGAGATTGCGTGCTCAGTGGTTGTACGATTCAGGACGAATCGGAAGCGGGTCAGGAAACGGGTGCCTCGCTGCTGGAAATCGAAGACTGTCGCCGGATCAACGTTCAGGGTTGCCAGTTGTTAAACGGCGTGCCCTATGGAATCGACGCGCGCCGCGCGCACGAAGTGAACATCAACGGCTGCACGATTGTGGATACCCGCGATCAGCGGCGTTCCCAGGCGGCCGTCCGATTTCGCGAAGCCGGCACACACAATCTGATTTCGGCCTGCACGATCGGCAGGACGCAGCGGGCGGCTTTGCAACTGGACGACGTTTCCGGAGTGAAGGTGACCGAGCTAGTGGGTGACGGTGTCTGAGGCGGGCGTGTCACGCGCGGAAATTACGATGGAGATGCCGGCGGGGCGCCGGCATGACCAGCGGCGGACGCCGTGGTGCAGATGCCCAGTGCAAAATACCCCAGGACACGGCCGACGCAGTGCGTTGTGCGGGCGAAGTGGTCCACGCTCTTGTCCAGTGTCTGGTATCGCCCATTCCGCCGATCCCAGGGAACGGATGCTGCGCACGGTGCCGGTTCAACGGATCGCGTCGAAGAATTCCAATCAGATTGTGCGTCGCTGGGTCACGGATGCCTAAGCAGTCGCTTCGCTCGCTCGATTCCGTGTGAGCTGCGAGACGACGATCAGCGTCAGGAAACCCAAGGGGATGGTGATGAGACCGGGCTGGCTGAACGGCACGACGGCGTCTTGAGGATTCAGACCATACACTTTGTCGTATGTATCCGCGCTCAACAGAATCCAGGCCAGCGACGAGGTCATGCCGACAATCACTGCGGCGATAATGCCCTGTCGGGTTGTCCCTTTCCAGAACAGCAACATGATCAATGACGGCAGATTGGCTGATGCCGCGACACTGAAGGCCCAGCCAACCAGGTAGCCCACGTTCATACCTTCGAACAGAATTCCGAGAACAATTGCGATGCCTCCGACCACAACGGTTGTGATCTTGGCAACCCGCACCTGTTGTGCCTCGGTCAACTTGATATTCATGACATTGACCATCAGGTCGTGGACCACGGCACCACTGGAAGCCAAGATCAAACCACTAACCGTGCCCAACACG
>JBDOMX010000062.1:0-7789 GCA_039831615.1 Planctomycetaceae bacterium | reverse complement strand
TAATCGCGCAGAGCCCCGCGCTGAAGCACAACACCGGCCAACGAGTCTCCAGAACGATCTTCCTCAGCAGACCTGTCATGACTTGATCTCGCGGGCGACACCGCTGTAGTACCTTCGAAACACCGCCTCCAGCCCAGGTGGACTGATATCAACATCTGCAATCGGTTGTTGCGCGGCCCATGCGATCAACGCAGCGGCAGGCCCCTGCATATGCACTTCACACTGTTTTCCGTGGCGGCTTTGAAACTGCAAAAAATCAGGCCATGCAACCGATTCGGCAGCATCTGAAGAGTTGAAAGTGATATTGACCACACGCGGCGCCTTCCGGCGCAGTTCTTCCAGTTCCTCACACGCAACGATCACCCCGTCGCGAATCATGGCAATCCGTGAGCACGATCTTTCCACTTCACTCAACGTGTGGCTTGAGAAAAATACGGTGCGACCTTCGCTGGCCATTTCGCGCAGGCAGTCCATGAGGACGTTCTGCATGAGTGGATCGAGGCCGGACGTCGGTTCATCCAGAATCGCCAATTGCGGCCGGTGAGCCAGTGCCAGCACCAGCGCAAGTTTCTGCCGGTTGCCTCGTGACATCTTTCGAACCGGCAGATTCGGTTCCACTTCGAATCGGTCCGCCAGTTCCCTCCCGTACGACTTGATATCTGTGTTGCGGACTTCCCCCACAAACGTCAGCGCCTGGTGGAGAGTCAGCCAGGAATACAGTCTCACGTCGCCCGGCACATAGCCGACGTGCCGTCGAACCGTGGTGCTGTGTGTCCAGCAATCGTGCCCCAGAATCCGAGCGTTGCCTGACGTCGCTCTCAGGAAACCCAGCAGCACCCGGATCGCGGTCGATTTGCCGGCCCCGTTCGGCCCCAGGAACCCAAAGATTTCACCAGGCTCGACGGAAAGGCGGATGTTCTGAATCCCGCGACGGGCACCATAGCACTTCGTCAGATTGTCTGTCTC
Organism: Planctomycetaceae bacterium; assembly: GCA_039831615.1. Classification (GTDB taxonomy): domain Bacteria; phylum Planctomycetota; class Planctomycetia; order Planctomycetales; family Planctomycetaceae; genus S139-18. The sequence continues at coordinate 6,823 of JBDOMX010000062.1, read as the reverse complement.
AATCATGGTCATGGTCTACAGAATAGGCGATCGTTGTATTTCGCGGCAGTATGACGTGAAGTATTCAGGTTCACTGTGGGACGAAATCCTGAAGTGAACAGAATCGCTGGCTCCGTCAATGACCGGATCACGGCCAGGATGCACCCATTCCGGATGGTGTGTGTCCGGAGAAATGATTGCTAGAGTGACCGCTGTTAAGAACTTGTTTGGAGTGAGGATACTGGTGTGAAGACGTCGATTGAAGAGGTTTGGAGCAGCCGGGAACTTGTACGCGAGACCCAGTCGCGGCGGGTTGTGCAGATGCTGAAAGAGATCGTTCCTCGCAATCGATTTTACGCATCTAAGTTTGCTGACATTGATGTCTCAGCCATTGACAGCGTCGAGGCCCTGCGTCAGTTGCCACCGACGCTGAAACAGGAACTTGTTGATACTCAGGCGCGCCAGCCGCCGTACGGGGCAAACCTCACGTATCCATCGAGCCAGTACCGACGTCTCCACCAAACATCGGGAACGACCGGCCGCCCGATGCGGTGGCTGGACACGGCAGCCAGCTGGGACTGGATCTTGGACTGCTGGCGACAGATCTATCTGTTGGCCGGCGTGACGGCGGACGACCGGTTCTTCTTCCCGTTTTCGTTTGGGCCATTCATCGGTTTCTGGGCGGCCTTCGAGGGCGCAGGGCGGATTGGTAATCTCTGCATCGCTGGTGGTGGGATGACGACCGACATTCGTCTGCGAGCGATCGTAGAAAATGAGGCCACTGTCGTCTGCTGCACTCCTACGTACGCTCTGCGGATGGCAGAAGTAGCAGAACAGCTCGGCATCAATCTGCAGGAAACATCCGTCCGAATGTTGATCGTGGCCGGCGAACCAGGAGGCGCCATTCCAGCGACCCGCAGTCGCATCGAACGGGCATGGAATGCACGTGTGATTGACCACTGGGGCATGACAGAAATCGGTTCGCTGGGAACAGAAGCCGTCGATCGACCTGGCGGAATGTATTTACTTGAAACCGAAGCGGTCGCGGAAATTGTGGACCCGGACACGTTGGAACCGATGCCGGAAGGAACGATCGGTGAGCTGCTGATTACAAATCTGGGCCGTGTCGGGTCACCTCTGATTCGCTACCGAACACGAGACTTAGTACGTGCGTCCACCAAAACTGATCCGGCCGGTCGGCAGTTGTTATGGCTCGAAGGCGGAATCCTGGGACGGTCCGATGATATGGTAACGATTCGAGGCAACAACGTGTTCCCTTCGAGCGTCGAAGCTGTTCTGCGTGAGATTGACGAAGTGGCCGAATTTCGAATTGATGTCCGCACTGTCCGGTCAATGCATGAATTGAGCATCACCGTCGAACCTGTCTCCGCCGACCTGACCGACCTTCTGGACCGGGTCAAAACATCGCTCAGAAATCGACTGGGGTTCGGATGTGATGTCCAGCTGGCCGAACCTGGTGCGTTGCCGAGATTTGAACTGAAAGGGCGGCGTTTTCACCGCGACGAGTAGAGGCTCAAAAACTGCGGCTCGGGGCGCGTTTGCAGTTGTTCGGGTCAAGCGGCCGATTACAATGCCACACTTCGTCTCCCCGCAGGCATTGGATCACAATGCGTGTCCGACGGGCGGTCAACTGTAAGTTGTTATATCAGCTGGCTTTACGGGGATTCAATAGCCCGATCCACATTGTGTCGCCGCAGTCACTCACTGCGGAAAGGCGATTCGTTCGATGGCCACTATTTCAAAAGCTGACCTGAAGAAGCTCCGTAAACGTCGCGCTCGTCTCAAAAAGAAGAAGATGGAGTGCCCGTTTTGTCCTCACGGCGTCGTGCCGCGTCCGGTTTACGTGGACTACAAGGACCTAAAAATGTTGCGCACGCTGATCGACCGCGAGGGTCGCATCCTGCCGCGTCGGCGCACCGGCACCTCGGCCATTTATCAACGAGCAGTCCGCACGGCTGTGGTGCGGGCCCGCTTTATCGGTCTGCTGCCGTTCGTTGCCGATGATTAAAAGATGCTGGTCGCGGAGAAATCTAAAAGGCCGACAGGATTTCCTGTCGGCCTTTTGCTTTTCGAGCTGATCGCGGCGTTTGAGCGGCAGGCAAAGTGGTGACAACGTGGTCCGGACCGATTCGTCGGAATCGTCAGATGGCCTCCGGACCGGTTTCACCGGTACGGATTCGAACGACCTGTTCGAGAGACGAGACAAAGACCTTACCGTCACCGATTTGACCTGTTCGAGCCGACTCGCAGAGGACGCCGATCGTTTCTTCGCATTGGTCGTCATCAACGACAACTTCGATCTTTACTTTAGGCATGAAGTCGACGGTGTATTCTGCACCTCGGTACGTTTCCTTGTGACCGCGTTGACGTCCAAAGCCGCGGACTTCACAAACGGTCATTCCAAGAACTCCAACGGCCGTGAGGGCCGATTTGATGTCTTCCAGCTTGTAGTGTCGAACAACAGATTCAATTTTTTTCATGATCAGCTTTCTGATAGGGATGCTGCAGGGTTAGACGATTGCGGCGGCTGTTGCGGAACCGAACATTAACTCCGAATGATGTCCCGCTTGATTTGAGCGCCTGTCAGCCGGATGCCTCTCCATGCGTAAGACGGGAGGAGGTGAGGTCGGCCGTTCGCAGCCAACCCCACCGCGGCGTCGGACGGCTCTCAAGGACTCAATACATCCGTGTTGGGCTGAGCGCGTAGGCTTCCATTCCATGCTCACTGATGTCCAACCCAATTTCTTCTTCTTCTTCGCTGACACGCAATCCCATGGTCGCTTTCAGTATGGAGCCGACGACAAGGCAGAAAATCACTGTAAAGGCACCAATCGCGACGATGCCGGTCAGTTGCTTCATGACTTGATCAACACCGGCCATTGCGCCAAAGAGTCCGACTGCCAAAGTGCCCCAGATGCCACACACCAGATGCACGCTGACCGCACCGACCGGGTCGTCAACTTTGAGGATGGTGTCCACGAACAGCACGGCAAAGTAGACCAGGACGCCGGCGATCGATCCGATCAACAGCGAATCCAGTCCGGACATCTGGTCCGCACCGGCCGTGATGCCTACCAGTCCTGCCAAAATGCCGTTGAGAGCCATACTTAAATCCGGTTTGCCTCCGTGTATCGACGAGGTCATTGCGGCAGCAAGGCCGCCGGCAGCGGCAGCAGTTGAAGTCGTGACCAGGACAAGGGAGACCAGACCTGGATCGGCACTCAGCACCGATCCGCCATTGAAACCGAACCAACCGAGCCACAGCAGAAACACTCCGATTGCCGCCAGTGTGAGATTGCTGGCCGGTATCGGCCTGGGCTTTCCGTCAACGTACTTCCCCTTTCTCGCCCCCAGCAGCCACGCCATCACGAGTGCTCCCCAGCCACCGACAGAATGCACGAGAGTGGAACCCGCGAAGTCGTAAAAGCCCCGGGCGTCGAGCCAGCCTGCACCCCATTTCCAGGATCCGGTAATGGGATAACACACGGCGACAAACAGCGTGATGAACACGAGAAACGTTGACAGCTTCACTCGACCCGCGACTGCGCCGGAAACGATCGTGGCGCACGTCGCGGCGAACATGGCCTGGAAGAAGAAGTTCGTGTAAGCCGTGTAGCCTGCATTATAAGCGGGCGACGCGAACGCGGGATCGCTGGCCTGTTCGAGGCCATTCATCATGAAGCCGAAACCGGCGAACTTAAAGTAGCCAGTGGCTGCGTCCTCAAAACCGGGGTACATGAGATTGAACCCCATCACCAGATACGTCAGGAATCCGATGCAGAAGATCATCGAGTTCTTAAACAGGATGTTGACGGTGTTCTTGGATTGCGTGAGGCCACTTTCGAGCGTTGCGAAGCCGAGGTGCATAATGAAGACCAGCATCCCCGCGATCATGATCCATAAATTATGGACGATGAATTCCACCGGTATCGATGGCTCCTCTGCTGCCGGTTTGTCCTGCCCGAAAGCTGTTTGTCCCGCCAGCAACATAAAACACGGCGCCGCGATCCGGCACCAGCCAAGTAGTCTGTTCACGTCTTTGTACTCCTGCCTCTGTTGATTTCGACGAGCGTTCACAATGACGACGCTCACCCAACAACATGGCAAGCCACAAGAGAGGGTCGCCGGAATTCGCCTGTGCCAGCCCGCCTTTGCAACAAACGTGCCATTGTGAATTCGCTGGATTTTTAGGCGACTGGCTGCCCGGAACCGCCCAATCAACAGGCATCATGCTCATGAAATCGACAGCCCTTGTATTCCTGATCGGCAGACATTCGAGTCGTCAGCGAGACGCGACGTCGCTGGTTCTGTCCACTAGACTGGGAGACGAAATCAGTATCCCGCCATCATGTGAAGGGAGATTTCCGGGAAAGAGAGCGCGGTGACGCGCAGCAAGGTGGCCTGGCATGAGCCATTCAGTCCCGATGTCTGCCAACAAACCTCTCAGGCCAGCAGCACGCTGCAACCACGTCTTCCGCTATGGCAACTACGCTGATCGTTTCGCTGCTCATCGGCGCTCTGTCAGGTCGACTTGCTGCCGGCTGGGCCGCTCGGGTGCTGGCCGACATTCCTTCCACGAAGCTCGCATTCTGCGGGCAATGCCATGTCGCCTGTACAGTGGGCCAGCGCTTGTTCGGATTTGGGCCCGTTCGTTGTCATGAATGCGGAAATCAATGGACGGTCCGCTGGCCGGCAATGTCATCTTTGGTGCTGGGAATCGTGTTCGCCGGCTACGCATGGCTGTTGACGGTCAGCAAGTGTCAGAACGTGGTAGAAGTACAGCCAGCAACAGAGATGCACCTGCTGAGACTTCCGTTTCACCTGGTATTTCTGTTTCTGCTGACGGTGGCCACACTGACGGACCTGCTGGACTATGTGATTCCGGACGAAGTGATATTGATCGGAATTCTCACAGCCGTCACAGGAGCCGTCGTGTCAGGTGATTTGCAAATCATTCATGTCTGGGTGAACTGGGATGCCCAGATTCCGGGTCTGCACGGTCCGTATTTGCCGGACTGGATGAAGCATCATCATCATTGGCACGGTTTGATCTGGAGCCTGGCTGGAATGACAGTGGGAGCGACGTTTATCTGGCTCGTCCGGGCGATCTCCGGCCGGATTCTCGGTCAGCCGGCGATGGGACTGGGAGACGTCACTCTCATGGCGATGATTGGTGCGTTCATGGGTTGGCAGCCGGCATTGTGTGCCGTCAGTATTGCCCCGGTCACAGCCGTTGTGTTCGGAACACTGGTGCGCATTACCACTGGCCGATCATTTGTGGCTTTTGGGCCTTACCTCGCAGTCTCCGCAGTGATCGTTCTTTCCACATGGCGATGGATTTGGGCGGAGCCACTCCTCATTCGTGATGTGTTCAGTCACTGGCCGTCTGTACTGGGACTTGCCGGCGGAGCCCTGGTGGCGCTGGCAATCCTGCTTGGTGGCCTGCGGATGTTTCTGTCAGTGCCGGTGGATACGATTCGTCGGTAGCGTTCGTCAGCCAGTCAACGTCAAATCATATCCAGTTTGTGATGACGGCGCGATGGCGGGCGAGCACATTGCGAGCAAATTCCGTGGACCTCGAGGCGGTGGCCAGTCATGCGAAATCCGTGGTCCGCCGCGATGGACTCAAGGGTCTCTGAAATTTGCTCATTGCGGAATTCAATGAGCGAGTCGCACTTCTCGCAGATGAAATGATCGTGTTGAGGATAGCCGTAGTCATGTTCGTAGACTTCGCGATCATTCGATCGAGCAACCTTGCGGATGAGGCCTGCGTCTTCGAGAAATCCGATTGTCCGATAAACGGTCGCCCGACTCACGCGATTGACGTCAGCCCTGTTCCGAGTCAGTCTGGCAACGATTTGGTCGGTATCGAAGTGTTCATGGTCCGCGAAGATCTCTCGCACGATGATGTCGCGCTCCTGGGTGAGACGCATGCCCTGAGTTTCCAGGTATTCGCGAAATTTTTCTGCGGGAGCCGATGAAACGTTTTCCGGTGCCAGATCCGCCACATTGCTGCCTTTGACTGAAACCATCACAGACCACATGCACTGGCATCTCAGTATTGATGGTTGATGCAATCAGCCAGTCTCGCAGCCCCAATCAGCGTTGCAAAGGGTGCATCGGCAATCGACAGCCGTTTTCTGCTATTCGGTGCTGCTGGAGATCCGTTTGAGCAGGATTTCGAGGGCTTGTTCCAGCAATTCATCCGAATCGTACTTGCCGTCGTCGACGTCCTGCCGAATGCGGCGGAGCCGATCCTCGCGTGATTCAGAAGATTCGTTTGAAACTGGCGTGCCCACAAACACTCCATTGGCTGAAGGTGTTTCCCGGTCGCTACGTGAGTGGACACCGAAATGCGAGGAACAGTCACCAGATGTCGAGCGCTGCGGCATTTGGGGGTTTTGAGGCGGCCTGTCAGATTTCGTCTTACTGATCGCATCGTCACCGGCATGTCGAAACAGCATCCGTTTGCGTGAACACATCGTAGGCACGGGCACTGCATTGGTCCACTGGTGTCTACGAATGACTCCTGGCTATTCCCCTTCCTGCGGCACAAACAGTACGGCGAATATGCCGAGGGGAATCTCGAAACGTTCGGGTTTTTTTTCGATCTTCGAATTGAGTTTTGCCGCCAGAGTCCTGCTTTTTCTTGAAACCAGCCGGCTGGCGACCGTACTCAGAGAGCGACCGAATTCCCTCACGACAGCCCCTTTAGCATCGCCCACACGCTGCAGCCGAAACCCGTTGAGTCGCATCGAAGCGGATTTGACAGAGGGCAGAACTCTCAACCGGCCGTTTCCATCAGGACCGACGACTTTGCGCT
>JBDOMX010000674.1:0-1867 GCA_039831615.1 Planctomycetaceae bacterium | reverse complement strand
CGCCACAACTCGTCAGCTCGGTGGTCTGTCCCGGCGGTCAGGGTGACGTGTCCGTTGTCGGCAACCTACTTATCATGTCGGTCGAACAAACACGGGCTCGACTCGATTGTGGGTTGCAGGGGGTGGCGGATTCGGTGAGTCCAGAGCGGTTCATGGGGCTTCGCATCTTTGATATTAGTGACATGCGGCTTCCGCGGCAGGTGGCCGCGGTACAGACCTGTCGGGGTTCTCATACGCACACGCTAGTGGGAGACCCCACGGGCGAGGGCATTGTCTACGTGTACGGATCAGGTACTGCTCCAGTACGATCGGCCGATGAACTCGCTGGCTGTTCGGACGAGTCACCGGCCGAGAACCCGGACACCTCCCTCTTCCGGATCGATGTTATAGAGATTCCACTGGCGAACCCCGAGGCGGCGCGTGTTGTTAGCCGGCCGTTCGTCTTTCAGGATCCAGAGTCGGGCGACGTCGCTGGTCTCTGGCGGGGTGGAGACCACGGTCCGGGAACTCAAAGCACGAGTCCGACCACCCGGTGTCACGACATTACCGCCTACCCAGAGATCGGACTTGCGGCGGGCGCCTGCTCCGGGAACGGCATCCTGTTTGACATTTCTGATCCGCTCAATCCGGCACGACTCGACGAAGTGGTCGATCCGGGATTTGCGTATTGGCATTCAGCCACGTTCAACAACGACGGTACGAAGGTGATTTTTACGGACGAATGGGGCGGTGGCGGTCGAGCCCGGTGTCGAGCGTCTGATCCGAGACAGTGGGGCGCGAATGCCATTTACGATGTCGTTGACGGCCGACTCGAATACCGGAGTCATTACAAACTGCCTGCAGCGCAAAGCGAGACCGAAAATTGCGTCGCGCACAATGGTTCGTTGGTGCCGGTGCCAGGCCGAGACATCATGGTGCAGGCGTGGTACCAGGGAGGAATTTCGGTCTTCGATTTTACCGACTCGGCCAATCCGTTTGAGATCGCGTACTTTGATCGCGGACCGTTCGACACCGAGGAAATTGCAATGGCGGGCTATTGGTCAGCGTATTGGTATCGTGGTTTTATCTACGGGACGGAAATTGCCCGCGGCCTCGACATTTTGGAATTACTTCCCAGTGAGTTTCTGACCGAGAACGAAATTGGTGCCGCGTCGGTGGTTGCCCCCGCGACGTTCAACGCGCAAGACCAGCGGCGGACGGAATGGCCGGCCCGGCCAGTGATCGCACGGGCCTATCTCGACCAGCTTGGCCCGAGTAACGTGCTGGATGCACAACAACTGGCGGACCTCTCCGCACTATTGGCTCGTGCCGACGGGGCTTTCGCGGGTACAGCTGAGGGAGGATTGGCTGGAGACCTGGCCAGTGTCGGGGAGGAGATGCGCCGCGAAGCGGACGCGGTGGAGGGACGGGGCGGGGACCGTCTGGAAGCGCTGGGGGAGATTTTAATGAGGCTGGCCGACGCGGTACGCTAGTTTGACTTTTGGGACAGGCGTTGATTCTTAACGAAAAAGAGTAGTGCCGTTTGCGGGATCCGAATTAGATTCAATCATTGGGATGAAGATGGAGTAGGTTGGTGCTAGCGGAGGTGAACTGCTAGCAAGGGGCCGCATCGCCTCCGCATGATTCTCTGGAACGCCCCCGCCGTTGGCATACGAGTACCCGAAGAAGAATCGTTGTGTTGGCGAAGGAATGGAGCCTAACGCCTGTCTATGACAGAAGAGGTCGTTACATTACTGAGTGATACCGAAACACAGCCAACGCCAGGCATGCGCACGGCAATGATGGCTGCGGAAGTCGGTGACGAACAAAAAGGTGAAGACCCGACCGTTCGCCTGTTACAGGACCGTGTTGCTGAACTGTTAGGCAA
>JBDOMX010000599.1:0-7805 GCA_039831615.1 Planctomycetaceae bacterium | reverse complement strand
CGAAACGAGAATGGCGGTCCGGCCAATTTCTCGATTCGCGGCACTTCCAATGTGATCAGAATGACGGTCCCCGTTTTAACGAACCCATTCGAGTCCACCAACGATTCCGATGTCCTCGATCAGCCGGGCAGCGATCCAGCTGGAATCACTCAGTCGCTCCCGGATGGCACGATGCCGCCTGTTGATGAGTTTCAGACGATCGTCTATCAGTTCCAGCAGTTCGGCGCCGCGGAAAGTGGTGGGCTGCCATTCGGATTGTACCGTGTCCAGGCAGATGCAGTCCGGCTGCAGGCAATGCAGGCACAACGATCTCAGTCGGAACCGGATCGGGCCTGGGGAGATTTCCGACTCGATCGCGGACTCATCGAAGAACTGTTGTTCCCATCCGATGCTGGACGATCGGAGCAGTCGGGGTCAACGGCCCGCCAGCTGGCCCGCCAACCGACCTGCGATTGGGTTCCCGACGTCGTGAGCTGCCAGTTTGAGTATCGTGCGGGAGACAGATGGCATTCGAACTGGAAATCGGGCCGTGCCAATCGTCTGCCGCTCGCGATCCGAGTGACGCTGGAGGTCGTCTCCATGCGGGAATTGGATGAGCTGCGGGCATTGTATGTTCCGGAAAGCCCGCCGGGACGACTGGAACAACGATTGAACCGCACGCTCGCCCTGACCGAAGGTCATGCCGGTCCTGTCCGTGGTCCGATCGGTCTCAACCAATTGCAGATCACGCCGCGTAGCTACAGTTCTCTGGTGCTTCTGGATTCGACCTCCGCGCCGAGTGCTCATTCTTCGATCGATGCCTCTCTTGTTGGAGGATCCGGTCAATGAGGAATCATTCACTCACTTCCGCCTGCCGGCAGCCGCATGGCGTGATTCTCATCGTGGTTCTGGTGCTGGTTGTGATGATTTCGCTCGCCGGATTCACATTCATGAACCGCATGGCGACAGAATACGAAGCCACGCTGATTCATGGTGACCTGCGGCAGGCGCACCAGACGTTAGCAAGTGCCGAAACGTTTCTGGTGTATCTGGCTGAACAGCAGGCCGGTCAGCCGGAACCGTACAATCAACTGCTCCACAATCACGGTTTGTTTTCGTCACGCATCATCAGGCCGGTGTCCGGACTGGAAGCTGCGTCGGCTCCCTCGCGCTCGTCCAAGCCGGCGCGCCTTCGCTGGCGTTTTTCCGTCGTGAACAATCTCACAGATCGTCCGGACCAGGCTGGGCAGGAAAGTGTCATTCCTGAAGGCAGCCAGTTTCAGGGGGTTCGCTTTGGTCTGCAGAATGAATCCGGCAAGCTGCATCTCGGGCGCGTGATGCTCTGGGAAAATGAGATGCCAGGGGCGGGCCGCACTGCGCTCATGCAATGCCCCGGCATGACACCGGAGGCCGCCGACAGTGTTCTGGACTGGATCGACAGCGATGATGAGCCCCGACAATTTGGAGCGGAACGGGAGTACTATTCCCAGCTGGACCAGCCGTATGCGCCACGCAATGGAATTCCGGAGTCACTCGAAGAACTCCTGTTCGTAAAAGGAGTGACGCGCGACAGTCTTTACGGTGAGGGGCAGCGACAGGAGGTTGAAAGCCAGGCCAATGATGCATGGACCGAATTGCTCACACTCCATTCAGCCGAAGCTGACCAAACGCGCTCCGGCAGAGATCGCATCGATCTGAATGATGTGTACCCGAGCGACTACACAGGTCAGGAGAGCGGCCATCCGGCGGAACTTTCGTTTCTGCCCGCGGCGCTGGTCAGGTACATCCTGCTGGCCCGTTTGTACGGGATTTCTTACTCCGCTGACTTCGTGAATGATGCAGAAGATTTCGGGCCGGTCACAGAGCCGCAGACCGAGTCGTCAATGGCGGAGATCGAAATGACGGACGTTGAATTTCTGGACCTTGAAGACATCAGCAGCCTGGCCGATCTGATCGGGACGTCAGTCCAGTTGCCGCGAGCCAGAGGTGGTCACCTTTTGCACAGTCCATTGAATTCGGACACTTCAGAATTCCTCGAGACTATGAAGCAGCTGGAAGAACGCGTTACGGTCAGTTCTGACGACACACTGCTGGGCCGCATCAACGTCAATACGGCTGCGGAACCAGTGCTGCGGGCGCTGATCGGCGATGCTCAGATCGCGTCACAGATCGTGGAGCAGCGACACATGGCTGATCCCTGGGAGCGGGAAACAACTGCCTGGCTGCTGACCCGACAGATCCTTGATTTGCCAACATACCGTCGCATTTATCCGCACATCACGACACGCGGCGCGGTGCATTCAGGAGAGATCATCGTCTACCGGGAATTTGGTGGCCCCTTCCTTCGCCGCAGGCTCATAATTGACGCATCCAGCCAACCGGCGCGCCGCGTGGCGTGGGTGGATCTGACCGAGGATGGGCTGCCGGTTGATCTGTCAGCGTTACGATCTCAGCGTTCTGAATTTGCAGACGCGGTTGAATTCGATGGCCCGAGCGCTGGTTCGGGTGGCATGGGTCACAATTTGAATCGAGTTGTCCGATGAGCAAACTCCTTGCCGTCAGCTGGAACACTCACACGCTTCGATATGTGCTGGCTGAAACCCAGAAACGCGGTGCGGTCCGAGTTCTCGAGGCTGGCGAAAAACCCTTCGGCGGAACGCAGGAAGACAATGCGACCGGTGCAGAATCCGCTGACGTGGTACAGCGATTGCGCGAAATTGTCAGCGACCTGAAGGCCAGCCGCGCGAAGCTCATCCTGTGCGTCGGACGTGGTTCTGTTGATTCGACGCGATTCACGGTTCCTCCGGCAACGGCCGAAGAGTTGCCGACACTTGTCCGGAATATGGCGCTGCGACAGCTGACAGGACTTGCCGAAGATGCGGCCATCGATTACGTCAGCTTCCCGCCTCTTGACGATGGCTCGTGTCAGGTGAGCGCCATGGCAGTGGCAGCTGCCGACGAACAGCTGATCCATCGGATGGTAAAAGCATCGGGATGCACACGCGCGAGCGCTGTCGTGGTGACACACCCGCTGCGCACATTTGTGCCTCTCCAGGACGAAACAGATCGATCCGCGACATTAGTGATCAGCAAAGGGTCGGAGTCGGCACATATTCTGGTCGTGCAGCATCAGCGTCCGGTGCTTTCGCGAACATTGCGGCTCGCTGTCGGCGCGAGTCGTGAAACCGAGGCCCAGTTCATCAGCCTTGAGATTCAGCGCACGATTCTCACCGTGAGGGATCAACTTGAGCGTGGAGTCGAAATTTCGAACGCCATCCTGGTCGGGTCTGAACTGGAAACCGAGGCGCTGGCCGGCAGTCTCGAGGGACGCATCGATGCGAAGGTCACCCGATCCTCAGCGGCCGATCTCATTGACGGGGAAGCGGGCGAGGCCGCTCAAGGTGCCTTTGCGCCTTTGATAGCTGCACTGCTGGAATCGGCTGCCGCCGTGACCCCGGCAGTGGACTTCCTGAATCCACGGCGCCCGCCGACATCCACAGGTCAGCGCCAGCGATTGATGGCCGCCGCGGCCGTTCTGCTGCTGACCATCGGCGCAGGCTGGTACTACACCAATTCACTGTTTGCAGAGTGGAATGACCGCATCGCAGAGCTGGCGCCACAGCTCGAATCAATGACAGAGAACGTGGGAAAGACAGCGCCGATGAGACGTCTGGCGGCGGGATTGACGCGTTGGGAACGATCCCGCATGAACTGGCTCGACGAGATTCGGGATATTACGATTCGGATGCCGTCGAGTTCGGAGGTTTCTGTGCGACAGTTTGCCGCCACACCCGCCGGGTCCGGGTTTACTGTCACGTTTCAGGGCACATCCCGCTCACCGGAAGCTCACCGTGCGATGGAAGTTGGCATTCAGGACCGTTACCACACGACTCGCACGCCGTCGTTCAGTGAAAGTCGCAAAGGCAAAGAGGTCGTATGGAACTTCCGGACCACCCTGCAGATCCGCCAGCGTGCAAACAAAGACTACACCGCCCATAAGAATCCGGACGTGCTGCAGCCAGCGCCCGATGCTCCACGGCCGGACATGCCGCAGGCCACCACCAGTCAGCCGGCTGCCAACAGATCTTCGACGGTCGTGGCGAATCCGACAGAGGACGATGCAGACACCGAGTTGGAGGCGCCACAATCATGAATCAAAAACGTCAACAGTTGCTGTTGGGCATCCTTGTGCTGATTGGTGCGTTCCTGTTGGGCGACTACCTGTGGCGTGAACGGATTCAGGCACCGCTGGATGAATTGAAAGGGGATCATGTCCAGCTGCTGGAGGATTTCGAGAAACGGACCAAAACATTCAAGCGGACGAAGGAGCTGCCCCCACGTATCAAGGCCTGGAAGAAACAGGCACTCCCTGCCAACACGGAGACTGCTCGTTCGCTGTACCGTAACTGGCTGCTCGAAACGATTCGAACAGCAAAGTTGCGTAATGCGCGGGTCGACTCCGGGTCACCCTCATCACGCTCCGGTTTTAAGGTCATGCCGGTGAATGCACAGGCTCGCGGAACACTGAGAGAGATTACCGACGCTCTGTTTGCGTTCGAAAATGCAGCGCTGCTGCACAAGATCACCAGCATTCGGCTGACTCCGATCGGTGAAGGTGGGCAGTTTGACCTGGCGATGAACATCGAAGCAGTCATGTTGTCGGGAGTGAAACGCGAAGAGCTGAAGCCCGGTGTGGCAAATCGACTGGTTTCCACTGACCGTCGCAGCTACGACATCATTGCTCGTGACAACATCTTCGGGGTGGATGTCGACCATCGCGACCCCATGAAAATGACAAGACTGACGGGGGTGACCTGGCGCAACGGCACACCACAGGTCTGGATTACAGAGCAAATTGGCGACCGAGTTCACAAGCTGGCCAGCGGTGCCATGTTTGACACCACGGCTCTCAGCGGCCGGATCGCGAAAGTCGGGGAAGACTGGGTAATCATCGAATCCGGCGAACAGCAGCTCAAACTGAGAATGGGCCAAAGTTTCGCAGAGGCGACCGTGGTCTCCGGGTCGTAAGCTCGGGTGCAGGAATCGAGCGATCCACGCTTTGGAAACGGCTCCACGAAATCTGCACTATCAGTGCCCCGCTCCATCGAGCCCCAGCTTTTTCAGCTTGCTGTAGAACGTGCTTCTCGGCATGTCCAGCTCGCGTGCCGCCTGAGCCTTGTTGCCGTCGGCTGCCGCAAGCGCTTCCAGCAGTTTCGCGCGTTCCCGATCCCGACTGCCGGATGACTCGAGGGTTGTCTGTACGAGCGGAGCAGACGAAGCCGAATGATCGATCCAGCGCGATCGCGATCGCCCGCGGCTGCCGACGCTGCCAGCGACAATGGTCGCTCCACCGGCGACATCGTGCGGTAAATCGGTGAGCTGCAATGTGTCGCCATCAGCCAGAACGACTGCCCGCTCGATCGCGTTCTCCAGCTCGCGAATATTGCCGGGCCAGGCATGTGATTCCAATGCCACCAAAGCATTCGGAGCAATCTGCCGAATTCGCTTGCCCGACCTGGCGACTGCGTTCTTGAGAAAGCAGAACACCAGCTCAATCAGGTCTTCGCGACGATCTCGCAACGGGGGCAGCGTGATACTGATGACGTTCAGCCGGTAGTAAAGATCTTCGCGAAACGTGCCGGCAGAGATCATCTCTTCAAGGTTCCGGTGTGTCGCGGCAATTAGTCGTACGTCCACCGCCACCGACTGATCGCTGCCGACCGGTTCAAGGCACCGTTCCTGCAGAACTCGCAGCAGCTTCACCTGAGTCTCCAGTGAGATATCACCGATCTCATCTAAAAACAGGGTGCCGCCATTGGCTGCCATGAAACGCCCTGGTTTGCTGGATTCTGCACCGGTAAACGCGCCCCGTATATGACCAAACAATTCGCTTTCCAGCAGCGATGGAGCCAGAGCCGCGCAGTTGACGCTGACAAACGGCCCCGAGCCTCGCTGACTGTTCCTCTGGATGACCCGGGCCAGCAGTTCTTTTCCCGTGCCGCTCTCTCCGCGTATCAAGACCGTCGATGTGCTGGCAGATGCCTTTCGCGCGGTGTCCAGAACCTGGGCGATGGCGTCACTGGTTCCACGCAGTTCGGAACGATCAAAGGCATGGTCGCTCGCCGCTTCCGCAGCCGCAGAACCGGGTTGATCAATCGACATCAACTCAGCCCGCAGGAGTGACAGCTGACGCTGTTGTTCTGAAATGTGGTCAACTTTGACCTGCAATTCTGAAGTCAGTCGTGCCAGATTCTGATTCGCGCGTGAGCTGTGCAACGCCAGCAGCGTCATTTGGCCGATGGCCTGCAGAAATGCAATGTCTTCCACAGAATACGCCGTATTCGAGGCGCGGCGGCCCAGACAGATCGCACCGGCAACTCCCTGATCATCTCGCAGTGCAAAAATTAGTTCGGCGCCCACGTCATCCAGCAGCAACTGAACTCCGGTGAGAGTCTCACGGCTGGGCGCAGGCACACGCAGCACCACCGGCTCGCAGGATTCAAGAAGTTCGATACGGTCCGGCGGGATCGACGCAACTGCTTCTGGCGCTTCATACGCCCCGATCAGCCGGAATGCGCCGCTGCCCTCGCGCACATACATCATGGCAGCGGATGCGCCGACTACCTCGCGACAGGTGCGCAAGGTCATGTCGGCCATCGCGCTGGGGTCCGTCAGGTGGCCGGCGGCCTGGTTGAGCTGTTCCAAAGCCCGATCGAGCTGGTACTTTTCACTGAAAAATCGCAGATCGATCGCAGCCTGAACCCGATCACGCATCCACAGCGCAAAACTCACGGCCACCACCAGAATCAGATAGAGCGAAAGTCTGAGAACCAGTGACGACGTGTCCGGCAGCGAATACTGCCTCGAGGAAACAATCGCCACCGACAGCAAAGTGGCGAAGGCAGCCGTGACGAGGACCGTAATCATGCGATACTGCCGACCACGATAGAGTTTCTCGTCGGCCAGGATCAGCCGGTGCTTCAGCATCCCGTGAGCATATGCCGCCATAAACAGCCCGCTGGCAATGAACATTGGCAATTGGGCACCGCCCATCACAAACACGTCATTGCTGTAAAAGGCCAGGTAGATCGTCCTGCACACTGGAACAGTTGCGAGAAGCGTTGCATACAGAATTGTTGACGCCTGCCGCCGCTCGATCACCGTTTGGGTTCTCAGGCAGCTGAGGACGATCGAAATGACGGTCACTCCAAAATAGATGCCGGCCATGATGATGCTGATGTAGATCAGCCGGCGC
Organism: Planctomycetaceae bacterium; assembly: GCA_039831615.1. GTDB lineage: Bacteria > Planctomycetota > Planctomycetia > Planctomycetales > Planctomycetaceae > S139-18. The sequence goes on along the minus strand of JBDOMX010000599.1, from coordinate 571 downwards.
AGCCAAAACAGCAGCTGCCAGGAGAGGGCCGCCGCAGGCAGCGATGAATCACCGGCGAACAGCAGACCACGCCCGACACCGGCCAGCTGCTGGACAGGGCTCAATCCGTCCGTCACAGCGCTCCCGTTGAGACAAAAGGCGCACCAGTAAACGAACGTGATCAACAGGCCGGCGAAGCCCATCGGAAGATAAAGTCCTGCCAGGGTGCTGCGACGGTATGAACTGAACATCCTGCCTTCACGCGGGAACTTCAGAAAGAAATGAAGAGTGACAGCAGGAACGGACGTCACGCAGATGATAAACGGGATGTTCAGAACTGGATTTCCGGCAATGATCCACCAATGAAATCCTCCGACAAAGGCGACCATTGAAGCGCTGGACATCATGCAGAATGTCTGCACGACAGAATCCGACGGACGTTGCCAAAAACCGGTCAGAGCCACCAGCAGGATGGCGGACTGGCACATAAACCACAGCACTGTGAACAGCACGTCGTTCGTGTTCGGAGAGTTGACCGCGACATAAGTCACCAGCGGTGCGCCCGATGCGGTGGAATCCGGCCGCCGAAATC
>JBDOMX010000881.1:0-1875 GCA_039831615.1 Planctomycetaceae bacterium | reverse complement strand
TTGGAAGCCACGCGTCAATTCGCAGCCGAAGCCGTTTTCATCCATATGAGCACGAACAAGGTTTACGGGGATGCTCCCAACGAATTGCCGTTGATCGAGTTGGAAACACGCTGGGACTACGAACGTGAAGCTGACTTTGAGGGGATCGACGAGAACTGCCGGATCGATCACTGTCTGCACAGCTTGTTTGGCGCCAGCAAAGCGGCGTCCGATCTGATGGCCCAGGAGTACGGACGATATTTCAATATGAATGTCGGGGTGTTCCGCGGTGGCTGCCTGACGGGACCACAGCACGCCGGTGCTGAACAACACGGGTTCCTGAACTATCTGTTTCGCACGATCGCAACCGGTGGCCATTACACGGTCTTTGGTTACCAAGGCAAGCAAGTCCGCGATCAAATTCACTGCGAAGATGTGGTCCAAGCCATGCACGCTTTTTACCAAAATCCACGTCAGGGCGCGGTGTACAACATTGGAGGCTGCCGCGAAAACTCAGCCAGCGTCCTGGAGTGCATCACACTGGCTGAAGACATCTCTGGAGAACAATTGTCATGGTCCTATCTTGATGAAGCTCGAAAGGGAGATCACATCTGCTACATCAGCAACATGGCCAAATTCCGAGACGACTACCCCGACTGGCACATCCAACACGGCTTACCCACCATCGGTGAACAAACCTGGCACGCTGTCAGAGAGCATGTTCTCACGGAGTAGTCTGACCGTTTGACAGCGTCGACGATGGGGACTCCACAAACCCTTTGACCAGTATGTGAGTTCACCACATTGCCCTCGTCTCAAGCTCCGCACGATCGAGCACCATCCATACTACTCCTTTCCGGAACTCCACCAGGTGAGAAGGAAGTCGGAGGCATCATTCTCAACGATCTGCTCAGATTGCCGGAGTCGTCCAGCATCTCGAGTTTTTTACCTCTACACCGTGGACAACAACTTCCTTCTGCACTGGCGAATCGCCACGACGTTTGCAGTGTTCAACGCAGATTCGAAAGTGGATACCGTCGTTTGCCAGGCCTGGCCGGAGACTGCTTTTCTACCTGCTTGCGAACACCACTGTTCACCAAACACACCAGGGATCTCACACGTCGGGCAGTCAGATTTGGTCGGAAGCACTCGGTCCAGCTGGTCTGGGCCGTTCTCGATTGTCCCACAACGATCGCCATCGCGCAACAAGTCGCCGCGGAACTCAACGTCGCACTCGCGTCACTCGTATGGGATGCCCCCGAACTCTTGGCGGAGCTATTGGGACTTGATCGGTTTTCATCGTCCCAATTGCTGCAATCGTTTGGCAAAGCACTGAAGGCATCCCGTCAAATCGGCGTGGTCGGTGAGACAATGAAAGAAAAGTACGATCAGAAGTATGGGACAAACGCCATCATTGTCCGTCACGGACTCAATGACGAACCGTTGAGACACCAGTGTCGTACCGCGCACGATGACATTGCTCCGTTGATCATCGGATTTGCAGGGACCGTCACATCGCCGCGTGAATTCGAAACGCTGCTACAGTCGTTGGACCTCGTGGAGTGGCAAATTCACGGGCGGCCAGTCGTATTGCGCCTAGTCGGCTCACGCTTCGTCCTGTCGTCTCACAGCAAGCGGCACATCGAGTACTTTGGTTGGCGGTCGGTAACCGAGACGATTTCTCTGTTAGGCGAAGCCGACATGTGCTACCTGCCTCAACCATTTTCAAGGGCGGAACGCCACTTGGCACGCCTTTCGTTTCCCACAAAACTCAGCACATACATTGCGACGGGGCGTCCTGTGATACTGCACGCGCCGCCACATGCCTCGGTCGTCCCGTTTTTCAACCGTTTTCGTTTTGGAATTTGGCACGATACCGAGGACCGGCATGGTCTC
>JBDOMX010000142.1:0-1875 GCA_039831615.1 Planctomycetaceae bacterium | reverse complement strand
TTGTTCACTGAGGAACAGGTCGTACTTGGCGAAGTTCAATTGGCCGTTCTTGTCGTAGGCATGCGACAGGCTGTGATGCGTGTGGCTCAAACCCAGTTTCAGGGGAAACGTGTCACTGATGCCCATACCGTCTTCCCGGTTGAGCATGAAGGCCACCGAGCGTGTAATGTCCGCGTCAAAAGCCAGTGCGATCAGGTCGAACATGTTGCGATAATACTCTCGAGGTTCGCCTTGCGGACTGGCATCGAGATCGAGGTGGGAATAGTCCTGCTTTTTCAGTGGAACATCGATCCACTTCTCGGAAGCGATGAGACGTGATTCGACTTCACTGAGCGAAGTCAGATACTGCTCCATTTTCTCGCGGTCCGAACGGCCGAGTCGCCGATTCAATGAGCGGGCATTTTCGAGAACCGCATCGACCAGCTTGATCCGCCGACGCAACTGATCACGTTTGGTTTCCAGCGAGGCCCGACTGCCTCGGAAAAGACCGTCGAAGATCTGGCGAGGATTGTTCTCGGCCGGAATGGGTTTGCCTTCCACGCTGTAGGAAATGGTTCCCGTTCGGGACAGGAATCCCACACCGGCATCGATCGATAGCACGAGCGAAGGCCGCCGACAGTGTTGTTTGGTGTGTTGGGCGACCACCTGATCGAGCGCCACGGAATTGTATGTCCCGCGGTTCGGGTTCTGGAGCGGTGCTCCGGTCAGCCACATGTCCGAACACACGTGCGGATCCGCTTTGGGTCCATTGGCGTGGTGCAGGCCACCCAGAAAACTCAAGTGCTTTCGGAACGGACTCAGCGGTTGAGTCGATTTGCCAAACGCGAAGTCGCGACCCGTCTTGTTCGGAAACCAGTTCCAGTCACCGATTCCGTTTTGGGACTTGGGCAGCGACATTCCGTTTGCGGTGTACAGTGCGCAGAACCGTCGAGGAGGTCGCTCCACGACGTCTTGGCCCATGGCCTCCAGCAATGGCAACGCCAGCGTGGCGCCCGCGATGCCCTTGAGGACGGAACGACGATCGAGTGTCGGGCAGGTGGTCATGTTGGGTTCATGTCCATACAGGATAAGGGCACGGCGTGCGAAGAACTCCAGGGGTCCCGTAATCATTCATCGACGATTGACGGTCGCTACTTCTTCAAAAACAGATCACTCTGGATGACGAATCGCAGCAAATCCCGCATGCGATAGCCGTCACTCTTCAATTCTATCGCCTTTTCCTGAAGCATTTCAATCTCAGTGTAGCCCAGGCTGCGACCCCGGGCATAACTGGTCAGGTGCTTCAGGAAACTGAATGCCACTCGGTCAATCCGGTCCCGGGCCAGATAGTTTCGAAGTGCAGCGAAGTCCGCGACCTGGGTCTCATCGGGCAGAGTCGATCTGGAGTCAATCGTCTGGCCGTGTTTGAACAGTCCCCCCGCATCGAATTGCTCGAACGGAATGCCCCAGGGATCGATGCCGGCGTGGCATGCGGCGCAGCCCTTCTGATTGCGATGCTGTGCCAGGCGGGCGCGCAGCGGCAGGTTCAGATCGATCCCGTCCAGCGCCGGAACATTCGGAGGCGGGTCGTCCGGAGGCTCGGCAATGATCTTCCGCGCCAGCCAGGCACCGCGTTTGACGGGATTGGATTCCCGGCCGTCGGACAGGCCCGCCAGGATCCCGGCCTGCGCGAGCAGTCCTCCCAGGTCTCCGCGGCCGTGCCGGATCGCGCGAAACGCGAATCCGCTCTCGCTGCGATCGGCCAGACCGTAATAGCTGGCAACGACTTCATTGGCCACGACGAAATCCGACTGAATCAGGTTCCGCAATGGCAGGTTGTGCTGAATCAGGTACTTGACAAACTGCACCGGTTCCCGCCGCAACTGATCTTTGGTA
>JBDOMX010000618.1:0-1875 GCA_039831615.1 Planctomycetaceae bacterium | reverse complement strand
GGTTCTGGCTCGCGGGGGCCATGGATCATGGGCTCTGGCACTGCCGCCACGGCCACGAGTCAGCGTAATACGCTGTAGTCCGTCTCTGAAACGGGTCCGAACAATGCGAGCGAACAAGGTCGTCGAAGCGGAAGCGATGTGATCGCCCCCAGCGTTGCCAGGATCTCGACGATCTGAATGTCGCATCACATTCAATAGCGGACCAGACTCGAATCGATTTCCTGTGCCCAGACGTCAATGCCACCGGCCATGCTCAGAACATCTTCGAAACCCTGCTGCTGCATCCAGCGGGCAACCTGCAGACTGCGGCCGCCGTGGTGACAATAAACGATGACCTGACTGCTGCGATGACTTTCCAGTTCGCCGGCGCGGTCCTGAATCCCACTCATCGGCAACAAGGTGGCCCCCTGAATGTGAACGTGGTCCCATTCGTCCTGTTCCCGGCAATCCAGCAACAGAAGACCCTCAGCTGAGTCGAGTTTGGATTTGACGTCCTGACACGAGATTTCGATTGATGACATGGTGTCCATTCGGCCTGGAATCGTTTGTTGAGTACATCGGAACGACGCGATGTTTTCTTCCTCTCGTGTAACACCCGACACGGACCGAATCAATCCGACGGCTCCGTATTTGGTCGTTCGGCTGTCCGAATTGCACGACAGACCGTCAGCGATAGCCTGACGAGGCTGTCCCACGATTGTTCTCAATGCACTCAGTCCCGGTCAGTCACCGATGAGCTGTTCGTCGACCATGAAGCGAATCAACTCACGCGCTACCGGTCCGGCCGCTCGGCTGCCGGAGCCCCCGTGTTCCAGCACGACAACGAACGCATAGCGAGGAGCATCGGCGGGTACATATCCAGTGAACCAGGCGTGGTCCGGCTTGCCAGGCGATGTCTCGGCGGTCCCCGACTTTCCGGCGATGGTCACTCCGCTGAGCCGAACTGTGCGATATCCCGTGCCATAGGGTTGTTCCACCGCCTCGTTGAGACCCTCCCGAACAGCGGTCAGTGTCTCGGTCCGCAGACCTGAAATTCTGCGGCGTGACAGATCGCGCGGCGAGTCATCCATCTCGTCTGCATTCCGTGCGACGCCATCCGGGCTGACGATGTGTGGCACCACGAGCCAGCCGCCGTTGGCAATTGCCGCCATCATGCGGATGATCTGCAGCGGGGTTGTGGTGAGCCGTGACTGACCAATCGCGAGGCCCAGGGTTTCCCGTTCGTATCGGCGGCGAACTGTTTGTGATGCTTCCTGCGGTGGACGCCGGGGCAATGTGCCCGGCTTTTCAAACGGCAGATCGACACCGGTCGGTGCTCCAAAGCCAAAACGCCCGCACCATTCGGACAGAGGCACGATGCCCATTTCACGTGCCACATGAAAGAAATAAACGTTACATGACTGAGCGAGAGCACGATGCAGGGTGATGTCCTGGTGACCCGTTCCATACAGTCGAAAGATCAGGCAGCGATGCTCATCCGGGTTGTCCAGATACCCACGACAGTAGATGGACTCATCGGGCCTCACCGTTCCACTTTCCAGAGCCGCGACAGCGGTGAGCGGCTTAAATGCCGAACCCGGTGGCAAAGCCATTCCCGTGATACGAGACAGAAACGGCTGACGGCTGTCGGCATTCACGGCCGCCCAGTCTTCGGTTGTGCCGGAGATAAACAATGAAAGATCGAATCCTGGAGCACTGGCCGCGGTCAGCAAACGGCCGGTTTGCACATCCATCATCAGCACACTTCCACCGCTGGGTACTGGATCCGGTCCCGCGTCACTTTCTTCCGGGATCGGAAGTAACGCTCGCGGCACATCGTTGAGAGCTTCGGCCAGGAGCCGTTCTGCATGCTGTTGCAGGTGCACGTGCATCGTC
>JBDOMX010000983.1:0-7838 GCA_039831615.1 Planctomycetaceae bacterium | reverse complement strand
CAGTCGGCGAAGGCGATGTTGAAACGCTGCCAGTCAATCTTCCGAGCCAGCACACATAAAGGATGGTCGAGATTCAGCAGTTGATCGAACTGGGCCTGAAACAGATTGAGCTGACTGGCTTCCGGTCGAGGTTTGGGCTTCATGCCTGTCTCAAATTGCAAGGTTTCGAACCGTCTGAAACGGATTCCCTGCAATCTATGACATCCACTTTTCCAAAACCAGGCCGCGATTCATTGATCACGCGACGTTTTCACTGACGACTACGTCGTCTATGATCAGAGACTATTCCGCGAGAACGCGGAAACGACTCACGATCACCAGGGAATCGGAGTTCACTTGCAATACGGTTACGCCGATGCCGACCTCAGCGCGGTCGATCATCATCTGGGAACCGGCATTACGTGGACCGGGCTGATTCCTGCTCGTGATGACGACGCATTTGGTATTGGCGTGACCGCTGCTCATCTGAGTCAGAAGACCGGAGCTGGATTTCGGATGGACTACGAGGTCACGACCGAGATGTTCTACGAATATCGATTTGCAGGGTGGGTTACACTAAGGGCGATCTGCAGTACGTGAAACACCCCGCAGTGGCAAACGGGCAATTCGATGCACTGGTGGGAATTCTGTGCGCCGTCGTCAACTTATAACCTGTGACGCTCGATGCGCGGCTTTCTTGTATTCACCGATCACTGCGGACCGTGACCTACGTAAGTCAAAGGGATCCTCATGCCGAGCGCACACTGATCGTCGGCATACGCCACATTCCACCGTTCACAATCAAAGGTGAAGACGACACCTGGAGCGGCGTCAGCGTTGGTTTGTGGAAGTCGATTGCCGAGAATCTCTCGTTCGAATACCAATTCCGCGAATGTCCGAAGGTGTCAGCTCTCCCGTCGGCCTGTGAAAGTGGCACGGTCGACGTCGGCATGGCAGCGATGACTGTGACCGCGGAACGAGAGAATCACATCGTCTACTCAATACCGTTCTATTCTTCCGGCGTCGCCGTCCGAAAGTCGGACAATGCTGGCATCCTGTCAGGGATACGGACACTGTGTTCCATTGAGGCGTTGCTCGCCATTGCCACTGGCTTCGCCATTCTTCTACTAATCGGCGCTTTGTCGTGGGTATCTGAACGGAAGGCGAACTCCGATCATTTCGATCGAAAAATGCTTTGCGGCATTTGGGATGGAATATGGTTCGCCGCCGTCACCATGACCACCGTGGGGTATGGCGATGGAAGTCGCCACGAACAGTTCCTGGTCGGCTGCTGGTACTCGTCTGGATGTTTTCGGCACTCGTATTGATTTTTATTCACTGCCGCAACCGCATCAGCACTCTCCGAAGCTCGACTCGGTATAAGGATTGAGCGCCCGGAGGACATTCTGAGTCTTCGTTGTGGGACGATTGACAATTCCACAAGCGGTCGTTTTCTGTTGAGAGAACACATTAGTTTTCAGAATTACGAAATTCTCGACGAAGCGATTGAAGCACTTTCACGTGGAGAAATAGACGCCTGTATCTACCACGCACCCGTGCTGCGGGATTTCGCGCACCGTAACTTCGGCGGGACCATCGAGGTTCTTCCCGCCAGGTTTCAGTCTGCTTCCTGCGCGTTCGTCCTTCCGCCGGACAGTCCATTGCGTGAAAAGGTCAACCGCACGCTACTGGCCGAAATCGAATCCGACGGGTGGCCGGACCGCGTGGAACGCCTGCTCGGCCGATAGCCGTTGGGAACGCAGTCATCATCATTGCTTCACCGAACAATTCGTGTTTCAATCCCCTCGCCAGAATCGCGGCGAGAAGAGCACGGCAATGGCAAAGATTTCAAGCCGACCAATCAGCATCAGCATGCACATAACTGACTTGGACACGCTTGTGAACCAGCCATAGTTGTCGATGGCCCCGACTCGGTTCAATCCGGGGCCGATCGTACACAACGTCGCCACGCTGGCTGTTGATGCCGTGACATAGTCACAATCGCTGTTGCCGTTCTCCAGGAGCAGAATCGAAATGGAGCCAATGGCAAAGATAATGACTGCGCCCATAACAAACACAAGAACGCTGAGCTTCTGATCGTCGTCGAGCGAATTGTTTCCGATTTTGATCGGACGCATTACCTTTGGCCGGAATGCACGTTCCAGTTCCGCGACAAGAACCTTCAGCATGACCCAGATGCGAATCACCTTGATTCCACCGCCGGTCGAACCAGCGCAGCCTCCGACAAACATCAACCCCACAAGCACACACTTGGCAACATCCGGCCACAGATTGAAGTCCGATGTGCAAAATCCGGTCGTCGTCTGAATGGACACGGTCGTGAACACGCCCTGACGAATCGCATTCGCAGAACTCGCCGGGCTCTGTTCACCAGTCGTCATTGTGATCGGCTGACTGAACAGAGAAAACGCGACGATTGCCGATCCGCCCCCCACCAGCACACAGTAAAAACGCAATTCCGTATCACGCCAGATAACCGAGAGCCGGCCTTTGAACGCCTGATAGAAGAGGCCAAAGTTCATACCTGCAAGGAACATGAAGACAATCAGGATCGTATCAATGATCGGTGAGTTATAGGCACCGACACTTGCGTTTCTCGTGCTGAAGCCACCCGTCGCCATCGTGGCAAACGCATGGCAGACGGCGTCGAACCAGGTCATCCCCGCAAGGCACAGGGCGGTAATCAGGACGACCGTCATCCCCAGGTAAATATACCACAGGGCGCGTGCAGTGTCGCGAATCTGCGGCGACAGCCCTTCCGGCGACGGGCCGGGGGCCTCGACGCGATACAGCTTCTTGCCTCCAACTCCAAGCGAGGGCAACACGGCCACGAACAGCACGACAATACCGAGTCCGCCAAACCAGTGAGTGAGTGCTCGCCACAGTAAAATACTTTCGGGAAGCGTTTCGATCTCGCTCAGAATCGTGGCTCCCGTTGTCGTCAGTCCGCTCATGGATTCAAAGTAGCAATTGATCCACTCGCCGAACGGGTGGTCGGCGCCGGCTCGAGGTGAGAGTCCGGCCCAGAGTCGGAACGGGGCAGCGGCGAGGCCTGCGCCAATCAACCAGCTGAGTGCGACCAGCAACAACGCTTCCCGTCGACCGATTGCACCCTCGGCATGCCTTGTCGCGAACCACAACGCACCTCCCGCCACCGCACCAGCCGCACCGGCAAGAGCAAGCGACATTGCTGCGAATGATTCGATGTTATGACCGAGCATCAGACGCAGCGCGCTGAATACCGCCGTTGTCAGTAAAAGCATGGCCAGCAGGAGCAGGAGCAGGAGCAGAGCGAGCTGCCGACATACCTGGAGAGTATTCACGCGTGACGTTTCCTGTCCGGTCAGCAGCAGTGTTCGATACGGATCAAAGCAAACTTATTTGTTCCAGCGACCCGGTTAACTGTTATCTGCATCAAAGAGAGCTTCCAGAGTATCTTCCAGGCCGCTCGATCCAACCGCGACCAGTGTATCGCCCTGCTCGATTGTGTCCGTTGCAACCGGTACAAAGGAAATACCTTCTCGCCTGATTGCGGCAATAATCCATTCGTGCGTCCGGCCGGACATTCCGAGCGTCGTACCAATCAATCGTGAATCCGGACCGACCCGAGCACGATAGACATCAATCACACCTTCCGCGACCGTGGCGAATTTGTGCAGCGGAGCATGATCAGGAAATGTGTCGATCTCTTCAGCCGCCTCGTTGCGCGGGCTGACTGCGTAGTCGATTCCAATCCGCCTCAGCAACCCAAGGTAGTCTGTTCTGCCGGACACTGTCACCACCGTTCGCGTTCCTTTGCTCTTGGCCCACACGCAGGTCAGGATGTTCTGTTCGTCATCGTCCCCACAGGCGACAAACACGTCTGCGCCGCCGACCTTTTCTTCATCGAATACGGACGGATCCACGACATCTTCCTGGATCACGGTGACCCAGTCGAGTTTGCTGCCGAGTTCCGCGGCACGCTCACGATCCGGCTCAAACAATCGGATCTTAAATCGGCGTTTCGGCAGACTCCGACACAGCCACACGGCGATAGAAGTGCCGCCCATGATGACAATCTGCCGAGCCGGTTCCTCATCCGGGTGAAACTGCCGGCGCGCAGACTGCACGACTTCTGCGTTGCCAACGAGGACCACATCATCGTCCGCCTGAATGACGGTCTTCGCCTCCGGAATGAACGCTTCGCCGTTCCGTCGGATTGTCACGAGCTGCGTTCGCGGCGGCATTGCGACTTCCCTTAGCGACATTCCGACGGCAGGAGCATTCTCACTGACGTCAAATTCCTGCATCTCCACCGCGTCCTGGCCGAGGTCTTCAATCGCTGCAGCACCGGGATTGCGAATCAAACGTGCGATCGCCTGTGCGGTCGAGTAGTCCGGGCAGATCATGCCGTCAATTCCAAGGCACTTTGCGTAGTTGAGATCCGATGACTCGAAGTAGACGCGATGTTCGACGCGGGCGACCGTCCGACGAACGCCCAGATGCTTTGCAAGGGCACACGTCAACAGGTTGACTTCATCCTGATCCGTACACGCGACAAGAAGATCGGCTCCACTTCCAATGGCCGTCTGAAGAATCTCGCATCGGTGCACGAACCCGTCACGGTGCTGACGTCGACCGTTTCGTCCAGCGCTACGATGCGATCCGACCGAGAATCGATGACCGTGACACTGTTATCGATGGCAGCCATTTCTGCAATATGCGTACCAACCTCACCGGCACCACAAACAACAATTCGGTGGCTCATCAACGGGGCTTTCTGACGCTGGTCATGATCGACATCATTGCTGTCGTTTAACCAACCCGTGCTGACAAGTGCACAAAGCGTCCAGCGAATCATCAGATCGAGTGAACCTGACTTTCGGTTTGGTTAGCCAGTCATTGAGTCTGGATCGCCTCTCGCAGGTCGGCTCAGCGAACGGATCGGCGTTTCGATGGCCTGATTGCCCAAATGCCGTGATGCAATGTCCGTTCCATCGGCGGTTTAAGGTTTGACGACACCGGTAGATTGACGACTCCTCTTCAAATCTCGGCATCAACGCTTCTAACAATGGACGCCGTCCGGACGATGCAGCGTGCTTGTCGTCTGAGTATTACACGTATGGAAGCGACAATGTCTTGACTGACGCCTGCTGCTCGGTAAGTTTCGACTCGCGGAACCAGAGAAATTACGGAACGCACGTGCAGATCACACTGTGGGAAGGCGATTTCAATCTTGTATTCACGGAACAAGTCATCAACGGCAAGAATGAGGTCATTGGGAAACCTCGCGTTTGTTGAGGCAAAGGTACGAAACAGCGAAGCTCGAAGCGTCGAGACAGCTTTCTCCAAATGCGTTGACAATCAGCTGCGGAGGTAGATCGTCAAGAACATTTGGATCATCTGCAACGACCTGGTACAGCAGTTTCCCTGCGAACCGCGTAGCTGATCCGTAGGCAAGTCCGATCCCGCTATTCACACGCCATGGTCGGACAGCGTCAAGTGAACCAATTGGCCGGTTACAACTTCTCGATTTGAGACAACCACTCTATACGGAGCCAAGTCAATGCTGGTGGTCGCACGAATGCGACTTCTTGTGACGGTACCGGTGACATCGCCGACCATTACTCTGTCGCCAATCGGGGCGTTCGAAAAAGGGAATCAGAACCACCGGCAGAGCCGTCCATAAGGAAGGACAGACATCGTCGACGGTTTTTGACCACGTGACTGGCTAATGCCGGTGTCAACACGGTAGCGTTCAGTTTGTTAGTTATGCTCAACTATCAACATTGAAAGACATCCATGCCTCCCTGGGCGACTGACTTCATTGAAGTTGGAGTTGCAATATTTCTCGTCACACTGAATGGGTTCTTCGTGGCTGCCGAGTTCGCACTGGTGAAGGTGCGTGGCAGTCAGATCGAAGGACTCGTACGTGAAGGAAAGCCGTTTTCCAAAACAGCAATGTGGCTGGCTAAGCGGCTGGAGGGCTCACTGTCGGCCTGCCAGCTCGGAATCACAATGGCATCGCTGGGCCTGGGATGGGTCGGTGAACCTGCTTTTGCTCGCCTGCTGGAACCATTGCTGCACGGAGTTGGCGTAACATCACCGAACGTGATTCACGGAATCGCATTCACGATCGCATTCACGCTGATAACGGCGCTCCACCTTGTAATTGGGGAGCAGGCTCCCAAAATTTTTGCGATTCGCCGCCCAGAGCAGATGGTGCTGTGGTGCGCCCTTCCGATGAAAGTGTTTTACGTGATCTCGTATCCACTGCTGATTAGTCTCAACTGGATGACGGGGGTGATTCTGAGGCGACTTGGCGTCGACGGGATGGGACACGACACTCCTCACAGCGAGGAGGAAATCCGTGCGTTGCTCCGAGAAGCTCACGTGCATGGCGACATGAGCCGCACGGAACATCACCTGCTGAATGCCGTGTTCGAATTTGACGATATCATCTGCCGACGAGTCATGGTGCCACGTGCAGATGTCGAGTACTTTGAAGCCGGCCAATCACTCATTGACTGTCTGCATCAGGTGAGGCGCTCGCGACACACGCGGTTTCCTCTGTGTGATGGTTCGATGGACAACGTACTCGGTGTCATTCACATGAAGGATCTCATCGGGCTGGAGGATGACGGCACGTTCGATTTGAGGTCGTTAGCACGACCGCCCAAGAGTGTTTCAGAGAACATGCATATCAGCAAACTGCTAGGGCATTTTCAGGGAACGCGACAACATATGGCTTGTGTCGTTGACGAGTTCGACACGACGATTGGGATCGTGACGCTGGAAAACGTACTTGAGCAGATTGTGGGGGCCGTACAGGACGAATTCGACATGGCGGACCCGGACATTGTTCCCAATGGGCCGGGGCAGTACATCGTTCAGGGAAGCACGCCTATTGATGTCATTGAGAAGATTCTCAACATCTATCGGGATGATGACGAAGTGGACACGTTCTCCGGCCTGTTGATGGCACGGCACGGTGAAATACTCGAAGCGGGAGACAGCATTCATCTGGGGGCAGCTAATTGTCAGGTCCTGGAAGTAATAGGGGCGAGGGCAGAGCGAGTACGTGTCACACTGGCGAATAGCGCGGCGGACAGCACCACGAAGGGAGGTAATCCTTCAGTGTAAGGCCCAGAGTCGCGTGCCCGGAAGGAGAGGATGATGAACCGCACTCTCACCACGACAGCCGACCACCTTGAAATCACTTTCGACGGATATTTGATCAAGCGAGCGACGTCATCGGTCAGCGTCACCGTCATTGAAGTGGATTCGTCGAACGTGGCGATTGCCAGAGTTCTCGAAGTGGAACGAGTTGATACGGCGGACAATATGGAATCCTGTCTGTTGTTGTGCGAGCCAATGAATTACACCGGCAGACGGCGCCGGAAACGCCATGAATGCACGGAGACAGCGAGGCGTAATGAAAACGGTATCATGTACGCTTACTACAAGCCGATGGACGAAATCCTGCCGGGCCTTCGCGAGTATGGGAAAACGCACCCTGGGTCCGCCTTCGTCGCGACGCCCGGGAAACCACACTGTTCCATGCAAATGTTCGGTTTTTAGTAACTCTGCCGTCGTCGAACGCCACCGGTTCGTTGTCGCCGAGTGACTGGTGACACTTTCCCGTCCACTCCAACGTTTTCGTGACATGAAGCGGAGCGAACCAATAACCTGAACTGATGACCTTCGGCATTGCAGACTTTTCACCGGTATGTTCACATGACTATCCGTCCTTATAGCTTCTACCAGACTCTCGGCTTTGTGCGGCTCGCAGGAACGGAGGCCCTTGCTCGGCCGGGGAGTTCTTGCGAGGTGGCATCACAAAGCCGCGCGCGTTAATT
>JBDOMX010000221.1:0-7839 GCA_039831615.1 Planctomycetaceae bacterium | reverse complement strand
CCTGTTAAGGCATCATCCCTCCACCGACAGCCTCAAGGGAAAGAGACAAAGCGCCGGATGGAACGAGCAGTTCCTCGCCGAAACACTGCAATTTACACACTGAAACTTCGCGCCCCCTCTGCTTTGCACCCCGTGCTTCTTTGAACTGAACTCCTCTGATGGATCTGCAGCTGCACATTGAAGAACTGATTGGGTTCGCATTTCCTGAAGAATATCTGCAGCTACTCTCGAAATATCCCGCTGCTTTGATGAAGCGGGAACGTGCTGGTGAAAACTCCGAATGTGAAGGGTTCATAAATACTGTCGAACTGATGAGTGATCTGGCAGACGTGTCTGACATCAATCATGAAGTTCGACTCAGTTCAATTCTGGATCCCGATGGCAACGAATTCCTCTGGCCTGATCAGGTGCTCGTCATAGGAGAAAACGGCGAAGGCGACTACTATGGAATTGACTTAACTCAGGAGTATCAGGGCGTGCTGCTCTTTGATCACCAGGAAGTTGAATTTGAGGAGATCACCGACACGCTCGACGAATACGTGGAACTGCTGCAGCAATCATTCCCTGCCTGAACTCGGCGGGCCCACACGAAACACTCCCCCTATGAAGACACCTCAAAACATCCGCGTTCATCGTGACGACGGAGTGCTGGAAATCGTCTGGACAGAAGACGAGATCTCCCGGCTTCCGTTTCGCCTGCTTCGACAAAGTTGCCGCTGCGCTGTGTGCATTGACGAATTCACCGGGCGGCAGCTGCTGAAACCGGACAGTATCCCGGAAGACATCCAGCTCAACGATATTTCGCTGACTGGAAATTACGCGGTTAAAATTGTGTGGTCCGACACTCACGACTCCGGATTATACACCTGGACTCATCTGCACAGTCTCGATGAATGATCGAACGGTCTGCAATTGCACCTGGTCGAACGGTCGCGTAACGTGATTGATTGCGGCTTTTGCCCCTCCAGCCCCGATGAGGTCTGCTCGACTCCTGCGTTAACGAAAGTGGATCCATGACTGACACTGCCCAATCCGTGACGCGTCGGCGATTTATCGGTGTCAATGCGGCTGCCGTCGTGACATTTGCCGGCGCTCCGCACGTGGTGACCGCCAGTCGCACGAGCAATGAAGTCATCGTGGGTGACGGTGATTATCGATACCGCATCGAACATGCCTGGCCTCAGCTTCCCGATCAATACACATGGCAGACGACACACAATGTGGCTGTCGACAGCACCGGCAATCTGTACGTGATTCATGAAGGAAAAGAAGACCAAAAAGATCATCCGTCCATATTCGTCTTCGACAGAGATGGCCGGTTTGTCCGAGCGTTCGGCAGTCAGTTTCAGGGGGGCGGACACGGATTGGAGGTCCGTCAGGAGGGAAGCGATGAATTTCTTTATGTCACCGGTTATCAACAGGTCAAAGCGTTTTCAAAACTGACTCTCGCCGGTGAAACGATCTGGGAAAAATATGCGCCAATGGAGTCCGGCGTGTACGCAGCGAACGAAGACACCGATCGGAAAAAAGTGTGGGGCCGCGATCGGTTCATGCCCACCAACTTCGCATTTGCCGATGACGGTGGATTCTGGCTGGCAGACGGATATGGGTCCTTCAGGATTCACCGGTACGACAAAGACGCCAACTGGGTCAGCTGTTTCGGTGGACCGGGCGATGGAAAGGGCACATTCAATACAGCTCACGGTTTGTGGCTGGACAAGCGCGAAGGGCGCGCGCCCGAACTCGTCATCACGGACCGTGCGCATGGCACTCTGCAGACGTTTACTCCGGAGGGAGAATACAAACAGACTCTGGAAGGATTTGGCTTGCCGGCCAATATTGACACGTGGGAAAATCTCATGCTGGTGCCGGAACTCAGGGCGCGTGTCAGTCTGCTCAACGAAAACAACGAAGTGGTTGCCCAGCTGGGGACGGCAATTGACCGTCTCGGTAAGATTGACGGGCTCCGGGGTAAGCCTGATCAATGGCTGGCTGGTCAGTTCATCCATCCACATGACGCGTGCTTTGATGCTGCAGGAAATATCTATGTGGCCGAGTGGGTTGGAACCGGACGGGTGTCGAAGATGACCAGAGTCTGATTCTTCAGTTCTCCTCCGTTTCATACAGCGTTCACAACGAGGTCATCCTGATGCAGAATTCAAACAATCGTTCGAGACGTGAATTTATCGAAGCTGGATTGGCGGGTGCGGTGGCGCTTGCGGGCGCCCCCCGGGTCGTCACAGCCAGCCGAACGAGAGACGAAATCGTCATCGGTGAAGGCGACCATCAGTTTCGGGTGGACCATACTTGGCCTCAGCTTCCGGACAGCTACACCTGGCAAACAACTCATGGAGTCGCAGTTGACGCGGCGGGGAACCTTTACGTCATCCACATGGGACACAGTGATGCCAGCCGTCAGCCAACAATCTACGTATTCGATAGCGAAGGCAGGTTCGTACGTGCATTCGGCGAGCAATACCATGGTGGTGGTCATGGGATTGAGATTCGCCGGGAAGGCAACGAAGAGTTCATCTACGTTGCTGCTTATCAGCACATCAAGACGATCGCCAAACTGACACTGATGGGCGATATCGTCTGGGAGCAACATGCTCCCATGGAATCAGGCGTATACAAAGCTGGTGAAGACAAAGACCGCACAAAAGAACGCGCTCGCGACCGGTTCGCTCCGACAAACTTTGCATTCGCGGACGATGGCGGTTTTTGGATGGCCGATGGGTACGGATCATTCCGAATTCATCGATACGACAAGGACGGCAACTGGCTAAGTTGTTTTGGAGGCCCAGGAGAAGGGCAGGGGACTTTCAATACGGCTCACGGATTGTGGCTGGACAAACGTGGCAGTGAACCGCAACTTGTCGTCACCGATCGAGCTCATCACACGCTCCAGACGTTTACGCCGGAAGGCGATTATAAAGAGACGCTGTCGGGCTTCGAGCTGCCGGCGAACATTGACATTCGAGGCAATCTCATGCTGGTGCCCGAGTTATTTGGCAAGATCACTTTGCTTGACGAACAGAACCGCGTGGTGGCTCGGATGGACGCCGGTCGATCCCGCCTTGACGATCAGAAAGATCTGCGAAAACAACCGTCAGACTGGAGGGACGGAGAGTTCATTCATCCACACGATGCCTGTTTCACAGCTGGCGGTGATATCCTGGTGGCAGAATGGGTGGGCAGTGGCCGCATATCAAAGCTGACACGCATTTAGAGCAGTTTTCGAACAGTCGTGTTGGGTTCCGGCTCCCGGAGGCAATCGATGAGGGGCTCTGGCACTGACGCCGTGTCCGGGAAGCAGCGTCATCTGTTGTCGAATGCCGCGAACGCCGACTCGATGGAATCTGATCGACTCCATTGTTGAACAGGATCGTACCGACGAAGGTTCCTGGTGAACGCCGCATCGGTCTTCTGCGCCCCGGAAATACGGCCGTCCGTGTCAAGAGTACCAGTCGTCATGCGGATGTTGTTGCAGCCCATCGTATTGGCAACCGACGTACTGTGACTCCAGGTGCCATTGTTCTTCATCCGATCCAGTGTCACGTCAATGTCTGTGATTCGCGCGGCACCGGGACTCCGGGGCCCTCAGGACTGAAAAACACCGAGCCAAACACTGATCACTGTGCCGCCAGGTTGTCACTCTCGCCGGACGCCGGTACGCTGCGATCAGTCTGCCCTCCCTTGCTTCCAAAGGCATCCTCGTGGCCCTCAACGACCGCATCGTCATTACCGGAATCGGACTCACAGCACCCAATGGAAACAATGCTGCTGAATATCGGCAGAATCTGCTGGACGGAAAATCGGGCGTCGTCAATTATGAAACCCGCTACATGCCGCCGGTACTGGCGGGCGTTTGCAACTTCGACGAGCTGCGTTATCAGTCTCGCAAGGAAGTGCGTCGTGGAACGCGAGCAGGCTCGGTCGCCGTCTACTGTTCAAACGAGGCCATCAAAAACGCAGATCTGGACTGGAATCATGTCGAAAAACATCGCGTTGGCGTGTACCTCGGCATTACCGAGCACGGCAATGTGGAGACGGAGAACGAGATCTACGAGATCTCCCAGTTCGACTATGACACCAAAGTCTGGTCTCATCACCACAACCCGCGCACGGTCGCAAACAACCCAGCAGGCGAAGTCACCCTGAATCTGGGCATTACGGGACCTCATTTGACGGTCGGTGCAGCCTGTGCGGCGGGAAACGCGGGCTTCATTCAGGGCCTGCAAATGCTGCGGCTGGAAGAAGTCGACTTCGCCATCGCTGGCGGGGTGTCCGAGAGCATTCACACATTCGGGATCTTTGCAAGTTTTCAAAGCCAGGGGGCACTGGCAACCCATCAGGATCCATCCAAAGCCAGTCGTCCGTTTGATACCGCTCGAAATGGCATCGTCGTCGCCGAAGGCGGCGGCATTTGCGTCCTGGAACGCCTCCCGGACGCACTAAAACGCGGGGCGACGATCTACGGAGAGATTATCGGTCACGCGATGAATTCCGACGCCAGCGACTTTGTCCTGCCCAATTCTGAGAGACAGGCAGAATGCATGCGACTGGCGCTTTCACGAACAGAGATCACACCGCATGATGTCGATCTCGTGAGCAGTCATGCCACGGCGACGGAGCAGGGCGATATCGAAGAAGCCACTGCACTGGTGGAAGTCTTTGGCGAAACCAATGCCGTCATCAACAACACCAAAAGTTTCATCGGACATGCCATGGGCGCTGCAGGCGCTCTGGAGCTATTGGGGAATTTACCCTCATTTGACGATGGAGTGGCGCACGCTACAATCAATCTCGACTGCCCCGACCCGCGATGCCAGCTCAAAAATGTGGTTGCAAATGAGCCGCGTGATCTCGGGAAGGTTCGGTGCATCCTGAATAATTCCTTTGGAATGCTGGGGATCAACTCTGTGTTGATCGTTCAAAAATTCGAAGGTTGATCCAGTTCATAGTTAGCAGCTGTTCGAGCAGGTATTTAATCCACGGCGGTTGATGAAATTGCAGGGGGGGATTGATGACGGGCGAGGAGATCCGACAGGTCGTTCTGGACATACTGGAGCGAATTGCTCCAGATGAAGATCTGTCCGGTCTGGATGATGCTTTGGCGTTCCGCGAACAGATGGAGCTCGACAGCATGGACTTCCTTGATATCGTGATGGAATTAAGAAAAGCATATCGAATCCAGATCCCTGAGGACGAATACGAACATCTTACGACCATGGCAACGACGGTTGCCTATCTCGAGCCTCGACTCAAGGACGTGTCAGTAGCCGGATAACGCATTCTCCGCAGTGCCCGAACCAGTTCAGTGTGGGCTCACACTTTTCACGTTATACGGCTCTCCTTTTTGGGGGAGAAACTGCCCGCAGCTTGGCAGGTAGCGTGGTCGCCTGTGATCTGCCCTCAGACGGAATCACCTCCAAAGGACGTCTGCCGGTGAAATACGATACTGTCATCATCGGCGCTGGAATGTCGGGGCTTTCTGCTGGAGTCCGACTGGCCTACTTTGAAAAAAGCGTCTGCATCCTTGAACGCCACACCACGGTCGGTGGTCTCAATTCATTCTACCGGTTGCGCGATCGCAATTACGACGTCGGCCTGCACGCAGTCACGAACTACGCCGAACCGGGCACGAAAGTCGGTCCGCTCAGCAAACTGCTCCGACAACTCAGGATGAAGTGGGAGGACTTTGATCTTCGTCCTCAGCTGCAGTCGAAGGTGGCGTTTCCGAATTGCGTGCTGAATTTCACCAACGACTTCAACTATCTGCTCAACGATATCGCGGAGGCGTTTCCAAAGCAGATCGATGGTTTCCGCCGCCTGCTCCAAAAAATCAACGACCACGACGCTCTTGACCTGAATCGAGAGTCAGTTTCGGCCCGGCAGGTACTCAGCGAACACATTTCTGATCCCATGCTGATTGACATGCTGTTTTGTCCATTGATGTTCTACGGAAGCGCCACGCCGCGGGACATGGACTTCAACCAGTTCGTGATCATGTTCAAGAGCATCTTCTACGAAGGATTCGGACGTCCATTTGACGGGATCCGCCGCATCCTCAAGCAACTCGTAAGACACTTTAAGGCACTGGGTGGCCATCTCAAGCTGAGAGCCGGCGTGCAGGAAATTGTGCAACGCAATGGCCAGGCCAATTCAGTCATTCTGGACGACGGAACAGAGATTGAAGCTGAGAACGTGCTCTCATCAGCCGGTGCAGCAGAAACCATGCGTTTGGTGGATCCGACTCGACCCGGCAACCGCCCCAGTCCCGGCAATATTTCTTTTGTTGAGTCGATTTCGGTTCTCGACTGTGAGCCTTCAGACTTCGGCCACAACGAAACAATCGTCTTCTTCAACGACGCCGACCAGTTTCAGTATGAACGCCCGGATGCCCCCGTCGATCTTCGCAGCGGGATCATTTGCTCACCGAACAACTTTGACTATTCCCGACCCTTGGAGGACGGCCGAGTTCGCATCACGGCGCTCGCGAATCCGGACTATTGGATCTCGCTATCTGAAGACGAATATCAGGAGCGCAAACTGGAATGGAATGATCGCATCATCCAGGCGGCCCTGAGCCATATCCCTGACTTCCGACCGCATGTACTTGACACTGACGTGTTCACGCCTCGGACCATTCGCCGCTTTACCGGGCATGAAAATGGTTGTGTTTACGGCGCCCCCAGTAAATTTGTCAACGGGCAGACGTCGGTCGACAATCTGTATCTGTGCGGCACAGATCAGGGATTCCTGGGCATCGTTGGTGCCATGCTTTCCGGTATCACGATCGCAAACAGATACCTGCTCAAATAGTACGCCCGCAGGCTGTCAACAGAAACACGTCGGCAGCAAAGATCATCGGGGAGGCTTCCTCGCTGCGACCTCAAGGCGTCGATTCGATGGCAGGTTCAAGTCGAGGTCGCGCTGGATGCAGCTGGCGTTGCGCGACAATCAGTGCACCTGGCTTCAAACCGTGCAAATACTCCGTCGGCGCAAAATGGTCCCCGCCATGAACCAGCAGACGAAACCGACTGACAGCAGAATGGCCACATTGGTGAGGGGAAACACCCCATCCTGAATCACAGTGGCCGGCCGATAGTATTCCAGGACACTGATTCTCGCCCACGATTGTGCCGGTTCCCAGAAGCGCGCCAGGAAGTTGACCAGGAACGAGAAAAGTAATAGGGCGAAAATGCCTCCCATCGCCTTGTTCCTGCGGTCACTGATCGACGAAATGAGGAATGCGATCGCCCCCACGGTGATGTACATGCTGAACAGGTTGGCAAGAATCATCGCAGTAACGGCCATCGTCGGCCGCATGTCCGCAGAATACTGCTGAGCCACAAGGACATGCCCCAGGATTCCGGTGCAGATGATCAGAAAGCCGGAGACCAGCCAGCCGACGGTTTCAGCCAAGAACAACTTCCAGCGAGATACGGGGAGACCCAACAGAAAGTCCACGGTCCCTCGATCAATCTCCGCCGCGGGAGTCCGCGTACAGTACATGATTTCGTGTCCCCAGATCGTAGACAGCACAGTGGGGTGAACCCACAGGAATGCCTGAGTCATTTCGGCCGAGAACTGACGGTCGGGATCTACACCAAGCAACGCTGCGATCAACGGCTTGATAAATGGGACCGCGTCAAAGACCTTCTCAATGTCGCCGAGCATCGTTGGTAATACCCACGTAAGCATCGCCACAATCGCGCAGAGCCCCGCGCTGAAGCACAACACCGGCCAACGAGTCTCCAGAACGATCTTCCTCAGCAGACCTGTCATGACTTGATCTCGCGGGCGACACCGCTGTAGTACCTTCGAAACACCGCC
>JBDOMX010000290.1:5339-7841 GCA_039831615.1 Planctomycetaceae bacterium | reverse complement strand
AAACTCCCGGTCGCTGCGTTTCAACAACGATACTTCCTGCAGTCCGTCCGCCAGCATTCTCAGCAGGAGCAGCGATTCCATCCGCAGCACGGACAACTCGCTGCCGGTGTCCGACGCGACGTCCGCAACGGCGCTGCATTGTTGCAATGCTGACGTCGCTTTCCCCTGTCGGAGTAGCGATCGAATCTCCAGCGCCATTCGATGTGATTCACTCAGCGAATAGTTGCTTTGCCTCAGAGTCAACTCCAGGGCATCAAAGTCACCACTGGCAATCTGCAGTTCTGCAAGCTGCCGCTCGATGATCTGCGGCGTTGCCGGCAAACGAGCGGAACGGCTCAGTGATTTGAGCTGGTTTCCAAGTGCGGTTTGCTGGTTCCCCTGAGACGAACCGTCCATCGTGGCAGCATCCGTCGACAGATACCGAAGGACTGACAGCTCCAAAGTCAGGCGTTTCCCCCGTTCCCGAAGCATGTTCACTCGATGCCGGTCCAGATTCCCTCGATTGGTGTCCAGCTGCCTGAGCAGTGCCTCCGCGAGTTCCGCCCCACGTTCAACAAATGGCAGAACGCCGGCGGACTCCGACCGCTGGATGTCGGTCGCCGGACCACGATAACCGACCGTGTTCAGCAATCGGTTAATCTGGGCCAGATTGAGCAGCCCCTCAATCTGGTTCAAGCGCAATGCCAGGTTCGTTTCCGCGGCAACATCATGGTCCCGGAGGTATTCGGTGATCGACTCGATCGATTGTTCCGTCAACGCCTGCCGATCGGCGCCTGACTCTTCCCAGGTACGGTTCCGATACACGGTCGCCAGCTGATCCACCCAGAAAGCCCGGGATTCTTCAATCGTGTCCCGGCGAACGCGATCCCGAGCATAATCTGTGGCAAGATCGTAGAGTTGTCGGCGGTTGAGCTCACCGAGAAACTGACTGTCCAGTCTGTCCGAAGGTAAGGGCGCTGGAATCTGCGCGCAGGCAACAACATCCACCGCCGCAAGAAGCACGACGACCTTCAGGAAGTAAATCCGGACTGGCGGAGTCGTCGTTGTGTCGCCAAAAATGATGGACTTCGGGGAATTTTCCATACAGACACAGTATAACGGGGACTGACCGTGTCATAGTGCTTCCCTTCTCCCGTCGCCGGGAGAAGGTGGCCGGAGGCCGGATGAGGGTCCTTTTTGGCGCAAGAGTTCTCATGCAGTCCGCGGCCCCGCGAACCCTTCAGAGCAATGATTTTTGCATTCTCGATCACATCCAAAGATCGAGAGCGCAGTTCTCCAATGGCGTGAACATCCCCTCATCCGCCCTGACGGGCACCTTCTCCCCGAGGAGCAGGGACGGGGTTGCCGCCTGCAGGTTTTCACCCTCCAGTTGGCGGACGCATCACAGCACCCGTCTCCGCTTCGCAACAGACTTTCAGTGATCACTTTGACGCGGACTCACCATCGCCGCCGGTAGAAAGCAAAGGATGTCTCAGAAAACAATTCTCAGCGTGGGCCAGTGCGGTCCTGATCACGCTTCGCTCACACGCTTCTTCCACCAGCATTTTGATGTGGAAATCCTCACGGCGGACTTGCCGGCTGACGCACTGGATGTGCTCCGCGGGCGCGCTGTGGATCTGGTCCTGATCAATCGCAAGCTGGACGCGGACTACACAGACGGGATGAACATTCTCAGAACGATCAAAGCGGACCAAAAGCTGTCTTCGATTCCCGTCATGATCGTTTCGAACTTTGAAGAAGCTCAACAGGCCGCCGTCGAAACAGGCGCGGTGTATGGATTTGGCAAGGCCGAGCTTTCATCGCCCGTCGTGAAAGAACGTGTGGAAAACGTACTGCACAAATAACCATCTCACTCGACGCATCACTCGACGCAACGGTCAACGCATCCATGAACGTCACCAGATTCCCGGCAGCGCTTGTACTTTGTGTGTTTCTCTGCCTGGGGGACCGCAGTCCTGCCGAAGACGCGATTCGTCCCAACGTCATTTTCATCATGGCCGATGATCTCGGGTACGGTGATTTGGGATGCTACGGACAGGAACTCATTGAAACTCCAAATATGGACCGCCTTGCTGAGGAAGGTGTCAGGTTCACACAGGCTTATGCAGGCAGCACGGTCTGCACGGCATCACGCAGCGTGCTGATGACCGGGCAACATAACGGCCACACTCCTGCTCGCGACAATGTCCCGCACTATCATACTTATCTGCAGGACGACGATACGACAATCGCCGAGACACTGAAGTCCGCTGGATACCGTTGTGGCGGCATCGGCAAGTGGTCCCTTGGCGACGCCGGAACCGAGGGGCGGGCGACTCGTCAGGGATTCGACACGTGGTTCGGATACCTCAATCAGGATCATGGCCACTATTACTTCACGGAATACCTCGATGATGACGAAGGCCGCATGGAACTCCCGGGGAATACTCACTCCCGAGAACACTACAGCCATGATCTGATGACGGTACGCACTCTCAGATTCATTCGTGAGTCCAAAGACCA
>JBDOMX010000290.1:1203-5329 GCA_039831615.1 Planctomycetaceae bacterium | reverse complement strand
GACTGGGACGAGAAGTCGAAAAAGTACGCCGCCATGATCCACATGCTCGATCGCGATGTCGGCCGCATCACGAATCTTGTCGATGAAAGCGGGCTCAAAAAAAACACGCTGATCATCCTCACCAGCGACAACGGCGGAGGTGCCACCGTTCCCAAACGCTTCCGTACGAATGGTGAGCTGCGGGGATTCAAACGGGATCTCACAGAGGGCGGGATCCGTGTGCCATTTATTGCCCGCTGGCCAGGAGTCGTGCCGGTGGGTGAACACAGCGACGAAGTCATCGCTTTTCAGGACATGCTGCCGACATTCGCTGAGCTGGCAGGAGCACATGCTCCGGACGACATCGACGGAATCTCGGTCGTCAGTGCCTTGAAAGGCAAACCTTTCGACACGCCGCGTGAGTACCTTTACTGGGATTACGGGCATTGCCGAAAGCGTTATGACCAGGCAGTGAGGCTGGGGCCATGGAAGGGATTACGCCTTGGCGCGGACAGTGAGATCCAGCTGTTCAACCTGGATGATGACATCTCCGAATCGGTTGATCTCGCAAGCCAACATCCGCATGTTGTCAGGCGTATTGCACAGATCATGAAAACTGCAGCCGTGCCAAACGATCGATACCGCATTGGTGATGTGTACTCCGGCGGCCCGATCTGGAAAAAGTGAACTGACAGGTCCGGCCACGCGATCTGTCAGCCAGGACACCTGGCGCTCGAAACAGACGCGAAGACTGGCCTCATGTTGCCGACCAGACGGCCAGTTCGTTCCCGTGTGGATCCAGGAAATGAAAGCGACGGCCACCGGGAAACGAGAAGATGTCTCTGCTGATTGAGCCTCCACACGCAACGACCGTGTTTTTCGTTTGTTCCAGGTCGTCAGCGTGGAGCACGATCAGGGCAGCACCTTTCGCCTGGACGGAACACAGCGTCGATTGGTAGAACCCGCCATCCAGCCTGCCGTCGGAGAAGGCGCGGTACTCAGGGCCATTGTCGGTAAAAATCCACCCGAATGCTCCGCTGTAGAATGCCTCGATGGCGTCGAAGTCTTTTGCCGGCAGTTCGAGGTAGTCGATTTTTTGGTCCGCGGGCATATCTCGGTCTCCGTTAAAACTGTCCGATCCGGCCCACGATGCGGAGACCGACCCAAATTCCTCGCCAGTCCCATTTCCGGATGACAGGTTGGTCCTGCCGCCAAACGGGGACAGGGAAATTGCCTCAACGGCAATGACAGGAACGCACTCAACCTGCGGCAATGAGTCAGTTCCCGTGTGACGTTCCCGGTAAGAAACTCGGGCTACAGCGTATTACGCTGATTCGTATTTGACTTCTCGTGGACCTTCCAGTCGAGCTTGTCGTCCGGAACACGTTCCAGCACCTTACGAGTCCCCGCCATTTCCATTTCAAATTCCGGCAGAAATGATTGAGAGATCGTCATTCATTCATCCTTTCTCTTCCACTATCGAGCAGCTTGAAGCTTGATGTGTTCATGCAGGACTTCCCCGTGTTCGTCGTGAAAACGGAATGTGAGTGAGGCTCGGGGTTCGCCTGCAGCAGGAGCACAAACAATTTCGAGGAATCCGCCGGACGGAACCGTCTGTGAGTACGGCTGTCGGATTAAACCGTCGGGGTCGGTGGACTTTGGGTCACCCGGGATGCGACCGAGGCGGGAGTTGGCATCGACCAGTGCGCCGCAGGAGAATTCTTCCATTCCCGACGGGTGCACCGAGCGATATTGCCAGTGCCGGTCGCCGCAGACCAGATAGAAATTCTCAGCCGTGCCCGAGGATTTCAGCCAGGCAAAGAATTCGTCGCGCTCGTGTCGAAAGCCACCGATGTTCGTGTGGTTGTCGGTTTTTCGTTTGTCGTCGGGGCCGATCATGGGCGTTGGTGAAATCAACAGCTTGAATGTGGCCTCACTTTCAGCCAGTGTCTTCATGAGCCATGCCTTTTGCTCATCACCCCAGATGGTTTTATCAGGACCATCCTCCATCTTGTTCGGGCTGCGGTACATGCGATTCTCCGGAAACCAGACCTGGAGATCCCGGCTGACTCGATGCGTGCGATATGTTTTTGTGCTGCCGTCGGCTGCAGGTCCGTACGGTAACTGTTCCAGCATCACGCTCTGACCCAGGTCCACGGACGGTTCGTAGTCGCCGGTATTGTCGCAGTCATCGATGCGATAATCATGATCGTCGACCATCCAGTACGTCGGGACGACTGCGAACAGGTCACGATAACGTGGCTGTACAAACTGTTCGTGCCACTTCCGACGCATCTCCGGCAGCGTCTTTGCCCGAAACTCACCGGCCGGCGTGTCGTAGTAGATGTTGTCCCCGGTTCCCACGAAGAAGTTGGGCTGCAAACGACGAATTGCGTCCAGCGATGGATATCCGAGGTGCTTATCGGGTCGGGAGTACGGTT
This sequence comes from Planctomycetaceae bacterium, assembly GCA_039831615.1. Taxonomy (GTDB): domain Bacteria; phylum Planctomycetota; class Planctomycetia; order Planctomycetales; family Planctomycetaceae; genus S139-18. Next base: position 2,909 of record JBDOMX010000290.1, on the reverse strand, counting down.
GCGGAAGTGAGATGTTGTTCTGAGCGACATGTCGTTCGCGGTCGATACGATCGTCACCATAAAATTTACCATGGTTCATGCCAGTGACCACGACCAAACTCACCGGCGTGGACTGGGCCGCTCCTGGCAACGTCTGGAATGCCGCTCCGGGTCCCGCGCGAAGCTGAGCCTCCGTCGTCCCGATTCGAGTTTCGCACTGGTAAGAAGTCCCAGGCTGCAAACCCGTAAACGACGCACGGGCAATGAAGTCCCGTTCCGGGGTTGCATTGACCGTTTGAGTGTCGACATCACCGCCCCCTCGCGGTCTCAGTGAAAACTCAACAACACCGTCGGCACCGAGGAGATCACGTTCAATCAGCTCCTCCGTTTGTGTGAGCCGGACCTGCACGAGGGCCGATGTCGGCGTCACCTCTCCGACCATGATACCCTGTCCCGCGTGGATGTCGGCGGGGGCGAATTCTTCCCGGACAGTCCCATCGTGAGCGATCAATGGCTGTGCATTTTTTACTCGACCCAGAGGACGACATCCCGGACCTGTTCCGTCCTCACCCAGATCGTTGTTCGTCGCTTCAGCGCTCGCACGCAACATCGCCACGATGTCAGAGTGTTTTTTCGAGACATCGACGGATTCGGCAATATCGTCGTGCAGGTTGTACAGCTCGCCGCTCTCCAGATGCAGCTTCCACGGACCGTTCCGCAGTGCCTCAAGTTTGAGCCCCCGGTAATAGTAAAATGTGTCGTGGTGCGTACGAGCATCGGCGGCACCGGCAAGAATGGGCCAGATGTCACCTCCGTCGATCGTCCTGTCGGCCGGCGGTGCGCCACCTGCAAGTTTCACCAGAGTTGGAAGAAGATCCATCATGGTTGTCACGTGGTCAGCCGTCGTTCCGGCCGGAATGCTGTCGGGCCACCATGCGATGGTGGGGACCCGCATTCCTCCTTCGAAGGTTGTCCCTTTGCCGCCCCTCAGCGGCGCATTGATTGCGCCGTGACGCGGTTGACCTCCGTTGTCTGATGTGAACAGAACCATGGTGTTGGCGGACAGATCAAGATCACGCACCGTCTGCAGGATTTCTCCGACACTCCAGTCCACTTCTTCGACCCAGTCACCAAACAGCCCGTGCTGTGATTTGCCATGGAACCGCTTTCCGGGATACAGCGGGAAGTGCACGGCTGAATGGGGCAGGTACAGAAAAAACGGTTCGTCACGGTGCTTCCACAGAAATGACACGGCTTCCTGAGTATAACGCTCGACGATTTTCTGCTGATCATCGGGAAGCACACGATGCAGAACCGTTTCATTGCGGAGCAGAGGAAGAGGCGGTTGCACGCGACGTGGCTTCTTCTTTGGATCCGGCAGTGGCTCCCCAAGGTTGCTCTTCACGCCATCTGCGGCCGGACCCATGTCATTTGAATAGGGAATGCCGAAGTAGTCATCGAATCCCTGCCGCGTTGGCAGGAACTCCGGCTGATCACCCAGATGCCACTTGCCAATGATTCCCGTCGCGTAGCCCTGCTGTTTCAAGAGTTCCGCAATCGTGACTTCGTCGGGGGCAAGGCCCGTTTCGTAGCCCGGAAAGAGCACGTGAGGAATGCTGAGGGCTCGTTTCGGATAACACCCCGTCATGAGCGCCGCTCGCGAGGGCGAACAGACCGGGGCCGCGTAAAAACTGGTGAGTTTTTTACCTTCCGCCGCCATCCGATCC
>JBDOMX010000290.1:0-1193 GCA_039831615.1 Planctomycetaceae bacterium | reverse complement strand
ATCCAGATTTGGAGTCCGGTTTAATGTCGAACCGAATGGACCAATATCTCCATAGCCCAGATCATCGATGTTGATGATGATGAAATTCGGTTGAGCAGCAGCCACGGACGATGGTTTGTGCGTGCCGACCATCAGGGGCAGCAGGGCAGGCACTAAGATTCGGATCAGTTTGACCGGGAGCATCGGGGCACCTGAAGAATGGGACGCTGTCGGAGACACAAACCGAGGGCGCCTGCGATGGTAACGGGCGGATCGACTCGGGTGTAGTCTCATGGTCGAATGACAGATGAACCTCACGTCGCTCGACTCTCACTCCGCCACCTCGCCCTGGCATTGTCGGCCACATGACATTCTCGGACACCCAATGCACTTAAGTGGCAGGACCCGGACCTGATCGACGTTGCCTCAACACGTCCACCGCGCCACTCCAATCGGCCCCCGTCTGATTTTCGCGATCGTCCAGTCAACCGGTCCCCAGACCGCGGTCCAGAGCGTCGAGTTCCCGCTGGTAGGCCGTCATGGTGTTGGCCAGCGTTTCTGAACTGATCTTCCACACTGGGTTGTCTTCGGTGGCAGCGTTGCAGTGATCGGTCAGCAGGCGGAAGAGAAAGCGAAACAGATGGCGCGGCACCCGCAGTCGACCGAATCGCTCCACGAGTTCTTCTTCGGTGACTTCGGGGACGAACAAGCTGCGGATCGATATCTTCGCATCAGCCGTTTCATGGAGACAGGCGCGGAGCCGATTGGTTGCCATGTCATAGAGAGACTCACCAGTCCATTCCAGACTGTTGATCAGGTTCTGTTTATCCAGCCGGGAGCGTTCATAGAACTCTCGTTTCTCACGGTTCAGATAATAGACGACGTCTTTCGGCAGCAGCATCTTAAAACCGATGCCGGGATGCTTGAGAAACTTGTTGTCGAACATGGACCACAGAAAGTCACGCATGCGCTGAGGAGAACCGTTAATGAGATGCGGTTCATCCACTCGGTCCACGATGACAACCATACTCGTGAAACCGAGCGGTTTCAGAATACGCTGCAGCTTTGCCATGAGTTCATAGCGGTCGTCGCTGCGATCGCGAGATGGCATTGGCTGCCCGTCAATTTCGCGTCCGTAGAATGATCCGAGGATTCGCCGAAGTGTCGAAGGACCGTGCTCCAGAATCCTCACCTGCGACGCAATCTGTCGCGAC
>JBDOMX010000015.1:0-7854 GCA_039831615.1 Planctomycetaceae bacterium | reverse complement strand
CATTCTGTTGTGTGGCGTCGTAAATCGTCGAACGATGGATCACCTGCATGGCTGATCTGCTTTCCAGGTCTGTTCGTGTGGATGTGTTGACGCCGCTCGGGCAGCCCCGTGTCCTCCGTATGAGATGTCGGTGGCGCTGGAAGGATCAGGGCCGATACGCCGGACATTGTATAATCCTTCAGTCCACACCCAGCAGCCTCGCGGCATTGTTCCAAAACACATCTTCGACCTGGGAATCCGTGAGGCGTTCTGACCAGCAGGCCCACTTGAGTGAACGCAGGTGTTCGAGACCAATTAGTACAGGATCGATGGCCGTATGTTTTTCGCCCCAAACCGGCGTCTGCTCATAAAGCCACAAAAAAGAATCGCCTGCAGATAACGAACGTCCCCGCTCGTGACTGATGGGTAGATCCGACCCATACATCAACCGGTCGTACCCGATGATGCGCATGACCGCCTGATGGGCGATCGGTTCACAATTGGCACTTGTGTCGAAGTACAGGTTGTCCAGCCCTCGCAAATGTGGAAGTCCCTCGAGGTTGTGAGCGGGCTGGAATCCGCGCGCCGAATGAGCCAGCACCATCCGCATATTTGGATACGATTCGCAATAGCGACGAATACATGCGATGTTCGCCGGATCAGCGACAGCCCGCGACTTGACCATGTGCAGCGTGATCCACCAGCCTTCTTCGTCGGCCACTTTGACAAGTGGTTCCGGCAGAAATTCCTCAATCGCCGCCTCAAACGTCGGACGTGAAGATGCCATCGTGTGGTAGCACTTCAGTCCATGCAGTCCCAGACGACGGACCTGTTCGCGCACCCACTCGGGATCATCTTCCGGCCTGATGAAGAAGATGCCGCGGCAGTCCGGATCGGTGGCCAGTTCCTGCGCGACCCACTCGTTGGCCGACAGCATCTTGTCCTTGTTGTCCACGGTGACAAACGGAATGAACAGGGCTTTGGTTTCCCGCCGCGGATGCAGCTGCTCAATCGCCGACATGTACTGCGCATAGCCGCAGTCTTCCGCTTCGTTGTCGACTGCCCACGGAACGCAGTCTTTTCGCCAAAGATGCGTGTGGGCGTCGAAGATGCGGTCGGGGAGGAATGAAGCGAGTTCACGCTCGAAGAACTCCCGGTCAACAACAGATGCATTTGTCGGATTCAATGGCATCAGATCTACCTGTTCTGTTGGTTCAAAATGACGCGATCGGATTGAGCGGTGACCCCGTGCCTCCCTTCACCGGGATCGGTGAGGCGGTCAACAGAAACTCCCAGCGTTTCAATTCGGCTGTGGTCCGCCCGAGTTCCTCCAGGTCGCAATTGTCGAAGATATGCACACCCATCGCGTGCAACATCAGCAGATGGACCGGATGACTGATGCCGTCAATCCGGGAAGGAATCACGTCGCTCGCTGCGTCGCTGCCCAGCATGGCAATGTCCCTCGTTTTCAGCCATTGCGCACACGATGCATGCAGCCCGGCCAGTCCATCCTTTTTTACGTCCCATGGTCCCAGTGCATCACGGCGCGCCCAGCGTCCCGTGCGGATGAAGACGACGTCGCCAGGCCTGACTCGCACGCCTGTCTGTTGTTCCCAGGCGTCCAGATCATCAGGAAAGATGGCCGTTCCCGGTTCCAGGTAGTCCAGGCCCTGCAGGCGGGGAACGTCGATCAAAACTCCGCGGGTGAAGATGCCCCGCTGCTGACTGTGGATGCTCAGTCTGTTCGCTCCGTCCATCGTGACAGAGTCCTGTGGGTAGCCATTGTACAATCGACCACGGTAGAACAGGTGACACAGCCCATCCATATGCGTGTGTGCATATCCGTGGTACGCGACGCTGTAATTGTCAGCAACCCAGGGACTTCCAACGTCCTGACCAGTCGCCAGCATTCGCTGAATGAACGGGTCCGGATTGTCTACGTCTCGTTTTTCTTCTGCCAGGCGCGCCAGCGAGACACAGAGTCCGCGTTTGACCTGTTGCGCGGCCTGAATTCGTTTCTCCGGCGTAATCAGGTTGAGGGCACCATTCTGGTCGTCCGGTCCCCAGCGGCCCCAGTTCGACAATTCGGTGATCTGCCGTTCGACATCACCAACCGTCATCGTGTACCGCTCCTGAGCAGCGGCAATCACTGAGAGACACACCATCAGCAGCATCAACCGACTCACCCATCTCACGTGCTGCCACAGCAACCGATTCGTGTCTGTCATCATCGTTGCAATCTCCCATCGGTGAACACGATACAGTCGTACGGAAAACGGCATGGTGGAGCACGTGCGCGTTCCGACTGTTCTGGTCCTGATCAGAGTAGCTGGCTGAGCGGACGATGCCAACTACGACCAGACAAAGATTTCCTCGCGATCGCTGCTGTATCCGATGAACGTCGCGAGCACGACGCGCGGCTGCTGGCCAGCAACTCCGGGGACCTCGTGAATTCCACGTGTATTGAAGAAATACAGATCGCCTGGTTCCAGTACGACCTGCACATTGGCAATGCCCTCGCGTGTGGCATAATCGTGAAAGGTCCGCTCACGCAGATGTGGTTCGACATCAGGTTTCCACAGGCATTGATGCAGCACGCACTGCGCCGACGCATCGCCGAGCTGCGTGTTCTGCAGTACGAGGACTCCGGCAAACTGATGTTCGAACTCATGCACGGCGTATCCTTCGCGTTTCTCGCGGAGCCGCACTGAATCGAAATGAGGAGCGTACGTATAACCACCGTAGTGGGCCCGAATGATGGCCGGTCCATAGGTTCGACCATCCGATTCCCGGGCCGTCACCGCACGTTTGGTGCGGGAGAGATTCTGCAGGGCGGCGTAAAGGACGGCGATCGGGTCGTCACCCTCTGCAAACAACTTCGCGAACAAATCATGCGTCTCGCGACTGTGAGCGAAAAAATCATCCGGATCGGAGCCGCGATATCCGAGACTCGTGCCGATATCGATGCGCCGCTGGCCTTGAGCGGTGCGAGCACGCCACGCGGACGAGGCTTCTTTGCTGCGCCCCTCGCGAAAATACCCTTCCGGAATCGCGGCTTCGAGGAACTTGTCCGGAACCGGCTGCAGTGGATCATACAACAGTTCCTCGGCGACCAGCCGTTCCATCAACCCGCGACATGAGGTTGCGGGATACGCCTGGCGAATCACCAGTGCCGGGATCTCACCCGCCGCCAGCGCCTCCAGCGGCTGAGGGTGCTGGGTGAGAATGGTGTCCAGATCCGGTTCAGCAATCTTCCAGTCGTTGCACAGCACGGGGCGAATTCTCCTTGATTTAAAGCCGGACGTCAGAGTGTCAATCGGTCGCGTCAGATGCACGATGGCCAGTCGGCATCTCGATGTCTGCATCAACCAGGAAAATCACCCGAGAGCCGGTCGCTCGCGGGCGATTGAATAGTCACGTTTATCAACGGACGGATGCCCCATCGGCCCCCAGGCCCCGAACTCTTCGCACTGATCGTCGCCTGGCACGAATGAGACGTCAATTCCGGCCTGTGTGACATGGCAGCGCTGGAACCCGAATCGTGTTTCGGCATCCGGCCAACGTTCCGCCAGTTGCGACGTGTTCCCGGCAGGCGGCGTGCGGTAGATGCGAATTCCGTCAACCTCCTGAACCGACCTTCCCGTGTGCACGTGCCCACAAAAAAGCACATTGACAGCGGCATCGCGCAGGCACTTCCACAGTCGTTGTCGGTGAGGCGGATCGATCGAAAAATACCAGTTGTCGTACTGTTCCGGATTCGTCAGATCCCAGGCCGGCTCGTTGAGATCTTCAATGAACGGCCAGTAATGCATCATTGCCACATGATGTCTTGTTTTCGGCAGAGCCGGCAGTCGTTCCAGCATGCGCCACAGCCGTTCTTCGTGCGGCAGTCCTGTCCCGGCAACCGCTGCGAACAAGCCGGTGAAACGTACGTCCCGATGCACGAAGGTCCAGTGAATCGGGCCAAACCATGATATGAACAGGTCGAGCCGTTCGGACGACACATTCAAGTCCGGATCGTGCCAGCCCAGACCACGATCTTCCCATTTTGGCTTGACGCCGTTTCTGGACGCGTGCTTGTTCCCGACATCCATGTTGCCGGGAATCACGAAACAGGGAAACGGCAGCGTTTCGAGGTCTTCCTTCGCCTGCTGAATTTCGAATTCATGAACCTCCCCATCGCGGGTCAGATCACCACCATGGATCAGCAGGTCGGCGCCGCTGGATGCCATCTGTTGCCGGATGGCCGCCCAGCGCTGATTCACAGCCGGTCGAAATCGAAACGATCGAGGCGTTCCCATGTGACTGTCGTTGACGTGCAGAAAGGTCCAGCCGTCGTTGCTTGGGTCAGACATGTTGACTTAGTCTCCACTGCGGTCTGCGACGTGATTGCCAGGTTTGTCTCAGGTTGTTTTTGAGGTCGCGAGGCAGAACCCGCCACCACGTTTCGAAAACTGCTTCAATCCGGCAGGGCGCGCAGAGCGCAGTCGATGAAATTGCCATGAGCAATCGCGCTGATATCTTCGTCGGAGTATCCCCGCGTCTGTAAAATGTCGAACACCCGACGGACATCGGCGATTGAGTTCAGGTCCAGAGGTGATTGTTCCCTGCCGAATCCGCCGTCAAGGTCTGTCCCAATGCCAATGTGCTTCGCATTCCCGAGCAGTTGACAGATGTGGTCGACATGGTCGACGGCATGCTCAATGGTCACCCCTGCCGACTCAGGCGTTGTTTTGCCTCGGATCCAGCCTGGGACAACCATCCACACATCAAAGGTCAGTCCGAGGACGCCACCTCGTTCGGCCACAGCCTGGATTTGTTCGTCCGAAAGCTGGCGGGGATCATCGACCAGAGCGCGACAATTGTGGTGACTCGCCCACACTGGCCCGTGGTAAATGTCGAGTGCGTCCCAGAAGGTCTGTTCGCAGAGGTGCGTCACATCAAGAAGAATTCCCAGGCGGTCCATTTCCCGGACCAGTTCTTTGCCCTGGTCGGACAGCGGACCGACCTGATCATGTCCGAGGGCGTAACGTCCGACGCCGTAGTGCGCTGGTCCCAATGCCCGCAGCCCGTCATTCCACGCTGTTTCCAGATCGGCCGGCGTTCGTATGGAGTCGGCGCCCTCCAGACTCAGAATGTAGCCAATGGGAGTTGTGACGGGATCGGCCTGCCAGGCCTCCAGATGATGCGAAAGTTCGCCGGACGTGCGGATCATTCTCAGTTCGCCCTCGTCTTCCATCGCGCGGTACCACGCCAGCTGCCCCTGAGTCATTGCCCACGCCTGCGGAGGCGACTCCCAGACGGCGACTGATGCTCGTGGTTTCATACAGCCCGCAATCTGTGTGGCCACGCAGATGCCGATGCCACCTTTTCGCATTTCGCCGAACGTGACCGTATTGTTGCCACGTGACTTATGGTCGCTTAAGCCGGCTTCCGCACCGCGAACTTCGTCGAGTGAGCGTCGCAGGTCTCGGTTGAATTCGATGGCGTTGAGGCTGAGATCCAAATGAGCGTCAAAAATGAGCATGAAGAATACCTGGTGACTGATGTGTGAGTGGTTGCGCGTGGCGGTGGTGCGGATTGAAAGCGAATGGCCTGCTGCTGGACGAATTTGCCACAATGCAGCGCTGAAGTTGAATCAGGAAATGTCCTGCTTAGCACGAACCGCCCCCATCGAGCAACCAAACAGCTGCTTTGTTGCTGAAGCCCGATCAAGTGTTCGTGCCCGGACACCACTCAACGTGTGATGGCAAGACCTGATGGAGGTTGTGGGCAGCTGCTGAAGTTCGTTTTCGTGGACTGTTGCGTAGAGGATTGCCGGGCTGTCGACCGGGAGCAGAATCGCCATTCCGTTGGCAACTCGCACGTCAGCGTGCCTGAACACCAACCGAGGACGGTCGCAGCTGCTCGTCAAAAAACTTCCACATCTCGTGCAGCTCCTGTTGTCGGTGGGCACCGCCGAATCCGTGTCCCTGACCTTCGAATTCGATCAGAGTGTGCCGTCCACCAGCGGACTTCAGCTTTTCGTCAAGCGTGACGGCCTGGGCGAATGGAACGGCCTTGTCCTCACTTCCGTGCAGCGTCAGCACGGGTGGGTCATCCTGGCTAACCCAGGTGATGGGACTCGCAGTTCGGTACGTTTCAGCAAATTTATGCGGAGTTCCGCCCATGAATAAGCGGAAGATCCACGCCACGGAACTTGTTTCGTAGCATGCTTTGATGTCCGTTGGGCCGAACACGTTGACGACAGCCTGCACTCGACTTGAGTGGTCCGGATTGCCGCTGTCTCCTTCCAACCCTGAATGGGCATCGGTGAGTCCCAGCAACAGCGACAGATGACCGCCTGCCGACCTTCCCGTGACTCCAATGCGATCGGGGTCAATATCGTATTTGGCGGCATTCGCACGCAACCAGCGAATGGCCGCTTTTGCATCATGAATCTGTGCTGGAAAGGTGCCGGTCGCCGTCGTGGTTTCCTTTTTCGCTTCGTCAAACTTCATCAGTCGATAACTCATGGAGACGGCGACGTAACCGCGTTCTGCCGCCTGTTCGATTTGTAACCGATAACCTTCTCGGTCGCCTAAATACCAGCCACCACCATGAATAAAGGCGACAGCCGGAAACGGTCCATCACCCGCGGGTCGAGCCAGATCCAGCTTTAGTTCCTGACCTTCCGCGGTGCCGTATGTGATGTTCTCTTCGACAGCAGGCGGAACGGCAGAGTTCGCTGCGAGAAATGCCGTGGCATAGTGCCTGCCCACGGCCAGCTGGCCGTGGGTATCGTAGTGAACGTTCATCGGATGCGTCGCAATGTCCCGCAGGATGACCGTGTGTGCGTTCGGAATTGCTTTCTGCACGTCCCATTGTGCTTTGATAACCCACTGCACCGCCGGATAGCGACCGTCAATCCGTTGCGGAACGAGATCAGTCAGATCGTCCGGATCTTCGTTGCGGCGTACCGAGCCGCAGTAGAACGGCAAGTCGGGAATACCGGTGTCTTTCCTGACTGCCGTCACCAGTGACTTGAGATTGTCGAGGTATTCCCTGGCAACAACGACGTTCTTCATGTCACCGCCGCCCTGCAGCCAAAGGAATCCGACGATGTCGATGTCCCGCGCGCTTTTTGCCTGTTCAATTTTCCGGATGAGCTTCCGGTAGAGCGGTCCGCGGCCTCCCTGACCGACACGGTCGGCGTCTTCCTTCGACCAGTTGGGCTTCCACGCCAGAATACTCGTTCCCCCGACAGCAACTTTCACAATGCCGATTGTTTCGTCGGGCCACGCCTTCGCGATCTCATGACCGAAGGCGATTTCAGGGCCGAACGAGAATTCAGCCAGGCCAAACTTCGCCTGGTTCTTTTTCACCTCCTGAAACGGCTTCAGCGGCTGCCAGTTTCCGTTCTCAAACATCAGCACTCGGCCGTTCCCGTTGCGCAGATCGTCTTCCAGTTTGAGACTGTCCCCCCAGCCGACCATGTTGGACTGTCCGGCCAGAATGAAGACTTTGATCGGCCTGTCAGCGGCATCGATGCCGCGTGAACTTGATGGGAGCAACAAGACCAGCACGAGGATGGTACGGTACATGGATTGATTTCCGTGATGGTTAACGAACAAGCTGCTCACTGGCGACCAGCATCTATGTGGGTGCGAACAATGGCTGTCCGGGACACAATCCAGGACAGATCGTCCTGATGAATCGCTCGGGCGGCAGAATGTTTTGAGCCGGCTGGAATACCCGGTTAACCAGCAGCATATTCACCGCTGTGCTGGTACACTCCTGCAGTCGCCGTTTTACGGATTTCCCAGTTGCCCCGAACGCTGGCTCGTGTCTGTCCGTTAATCAGTTTGAGTTGAAGAATAGCGGCTCAAATTGTGA
>JBDOMX010000492.1:0-7861 GCA_039831615.1 Planctomycetaceae bacterium | reverse complement strand
ATTCGTCCATATGCCATTCCAGGCCAAACGGGGCACAAAGACCATCCAGCAGCAGACTCATCTGGATGTCATCCGCGTGAATCGCCTGTTTACGTGACTCGATCAACTCTGTGGCAGCGGGAGACAGCCGGAGCCCGAGTTTTGCTCGCGTTGTCAATCGCGCCAGCAGTCCCTGAAGTGACGCTCCCCGCGTCTGAATCCGGAAGTAGATGTTGTCCGGGTCGTTGTCAATTCTTTGCAGCATCTCAAACGCCGGTGCACCGGGGGGTGTCGAAGATGCCTTGAGCAGTTCAGGTAAGTCAGCAAGTTCGACATTTGGATCGACGTGCCACGCTGAAAGCAACAGGGTGGCCGGATCGAGAATGTCCATCCGTCGCTCATCCGGGAGAGTTCCGCACAGCCCGCGAGCAGCCGCATGCAGCACTTCTCGCCGAATTGGTACTGTCAGCGCGGTGTTGTCCAGAATCAGATTGCGATACACCACGGTGTCCAGCAACCCGTTCCGAGCCGAGTGAGCCAGACAGCGGACCCGTCCCAGTTGGGCGATATCGTTCCAGTTGGACTGAGCGAATTTTTGGGCGATTGCCTGATACTGACGCAACGCGTCTTTGAAAGCGCCCGAACACTCGGAGGCCAGCGCCAGGCGAAAGCGAACGGCGGCTTCATGTGCCCCGTCGATGTAAGGCAGAAGAGACCGATAGACACTGATCGCTTTCGAATAATTGCCGGTCCGCAGTGCTTCATCCGCGATCGAGACGTGGTTTGCGATTTGGTCTGTTTTTGTCGCTGCTTCGTTCCAGGGAGACGGCGTCGGTGCCGTGTCGATTTCGCTGGGTGTCAGTAACGAAGTGAACGCGGCTTGATCTTCCGGCGACTTCCGAATGGAGTCTGGACCAGGCATTTTCCCCGGACTTGAATGATCTCCTGCGGTTTTTTCGGGGCGCGTGTCCCTGAGCCACAGCCCGGCCACGGTCCCGGCAGTAACCATGGTGACGCCCAGAATTGCGAGGAGCGTGGGCCGTTTAAGCCGCGAAAGCTGCGAGAGTGGTATTTCTTCTCCCACGATGGAGTATCCCAGAATCGAACGAGGCGCCGTTAGAATCGTCATAACCGCTACAGATTCATCGACCGTCGATCCCACCGCGATGAGGAGAACTTTTCAGGCAAGTCCGTTGCTTGATCCCCGATGCACGGTACTGCAGCCTGACTTGCACAATCGAAATCTGGCTGCGTAGTGAAAACCCGACCCGAGTCATTTGGGACTAATCGCAGGTAAGCGGAGAGGGTTTTGTGACCGAAAGTCTGGATGAGGGCACTCACGGTGAGGGCGCTGTGACGACATCATCAGACTGCAATCCAACTGCAGGATGCTGACGTGATCGTCCGCAAGGATGCGCATTCAACCCGAATTTGGTGATCCGAGCTCATAGAAGACTGAGCGAACGTCATCCCACTCACAACCGAGGGGTCCAATCATGGCACTGACAATTGCAAACAACATTACATCTCTGATAGCCCAGAACAATCTGGGACGGGCTTCGGTCGGAGTCCAGCGGTCGGTCGAACGACTGTCGTCCGGACTGAAGATCAATCGAGGCGCAGATGGTCCTGCCGCTCTGGTGATCTCAGAGAAGCAGCGAGCACAAATCGCTGGTCTGCGAGCAGCCATCGACAATTCCGAAAAGGCTGTCTCACTTGTCCAGACGGCTGAAGGAGCCCTGAGTGAAATCAACTCATTGCTCGTCAAAGTTCGAAGTCTGGCCATCGATTCAGCAAACTCCGGGATCAATGACGCTGACACTCTGGCTGCTAACCAGGCTGAAATTGACAACGCCCTCGACACGATCAACCGAATTGCCAACAACACTCAGTTTGGCACCAAGAAGCTGCTTGATGGTTCAGCCGGTATCAACGCCAGTTCCAGCGACAGTGCTGTCACTTTCCTGAAAGGAACGGCTGACACCACCGCCGGACCGTACGCGATCACAGTCACGACTGCAGGTGAACGAGCAACAGAAACTTCCACGACGGCCCAGACTCAGGCGCTGGCGACTGATGAGATTCTCACGATCAACGATGTGGCGATTTCACTGACCGCAGGACTTAACCAGACTCAGGTCGTCAATCGTATCAATGAGTTTTCGTCTCAGACGGGCGTCATCGCAGAGACCGCGTCCGGATCGACTCGTCTCTACACCCAGGACTTCGGTTCAGATTCACAGGTGCGGGTGGTTTCAAACGTCGCTGATGATTCAACCAGCAGCGGGTTCGGTACGACGCTACAGACGGATGACGGCATTGACATCATCGGCACGATTGGCACCGCGTCGTTCAACGGCAGCGGCAACGTGTTGACGGCAGATTCCGGAGTGGGGAAGGGACTTTCGATCCAGATTGACGCATCGAGCGGCGATGCGACGACTACTGGCACCGCGGTGACGGCCACGATTTCCGTGACTGACAAAACGCTGCAGTTTCAGATCGGGCCGAATCAGAATCAAACGGCCAACATCGCGATCGACAAAGTGAATCCGGAGGCCCTCGGCTTCGGTGTGACCGGCAACCAGTTCACCAATCTGAACGAGATTGACATCACATCATCCAGCGGGGCCAACGATTCGATTGGTGTGGTTGACGCGGCCATCGATGACATTACGAACCTGCGAGGTGCACTCGGGGCGTTCCAGGCGAATACCCTCGAAGCCACTGCCAACAACCTGCGGGCGACTCTGGAGAACACGGTCAACGCTGAGTCTGTCATCCGTGATACCGACTTCGCGGAGGAAATCTCGGAGTTCACAAGGAATCAGGTTCTGGTTCAGGCCGGTACTGCTGCTCTGTCGAATGCCAACCAGATTCCGCAGCTGGTCCTGCAACTGCTTGGATAAGATTCGCTTTGACAGATTTGCTCAAAGGTCCGACTCGCAGCTGGTTCATCCGGCAGCGGTCGGGCCTTTCGGCACTTCTATACAACGACATCGGAAACGGAGCGGGAAGCGTCGCACGCCTCGGAAAACGGCGACGCCGGCATTTTTTGACGTGTTGGACAGACTCACGACGTCAGACTTCAGGTTAGCAACATGATTACCATTGACGGACTTGTCTCGGGCATCGACACAGAATCGATTGTCGAGGGACTTCTCGAAATCCAGCAACTCCAGGTTGACCGGATTGAATTAAAACGTGCCGATGTGCTGGCACGTCAGGCAACGTTTAGCGGACTGGAAGCATCGCTTGTAAGTCTGCGTGCAGATGTGTCTCAACTGGCGCGCGTGCAAAACAGTCCTCTGACCGGAAATTCGATCAGCGTCAGTGATGAAACGTCCCTGACCGCCTCCTCGTCCAGTTCAGCCGTCCCCGGTGTTTATCGGCTGACTGTGGATACCGTTGCCCGCGCCCATCAAGTGGCATCGCAGGGCTTTGCGGACAGTGACTCGGCCATCAACACGGGGACTCTCGAAATACGCGTCGGTAGTGGCGAGCTGACCACGATCACGGTCGACGCATCCAATAATACGCTGGAAGGACTGACTGAGTCGATCAATGCATCAGGTAGCGGCCTCAATGCATCAATCATTCAGGATGCCTCAGGCGGTGCGAGTCCTTATCGACTGCTGCTCACGTCGTCGGAGACCGGTACCGACAACCAAATCTCAATCACAAACAATCTGACGTCCGGTGGAGCGACGCAGCCTGCGTTTGATTTAGGCAACCCGGTTCAGGCGGCCGAAGATGCCCAGGTGACCATCGGCAGCGGCCCCGGTGCCATCTCCGTGGAAAGCTCGACCAATCGATTCGGCAGTCTCATCGCAGGGGTCAGTGTTGATTTGCTGAACGCCAGCGATGGCAACGAGGTCACGATCACGGTGGCTCATGACACAGAGTCTGCCGTTGAGGCGGTGGATTCCTTTGTGAATTCGTTCAATGCCGTGCTCGGCTACATCGATGAACGCTCGCAGTTCAATGCCGAAACCGAAGACGCTGGTATTCTTCTGGGCAACCGCTCGGCGATCAACATTCAGCAACAACTGCAGCAGGCGATTATTTCAGTCGTTCCCGGCGTCAGCACCGATCTGAATCGCCTTTCGGCGATTGGGATCACCGTGACTGACAAAGGCGCTCTGCAGCTGAATCGATCCAAACTGGAGAATGTGCTGAATGGAAACGTTGAGGGACACGGTCCTCAAGATGTGAAACGACTTTTTGCGCTCGGCGCCGAAAGCACGACTGCCGGCATTAATTTCGTTCTGGGAAGCGGCCGGACCCTTCCTTCCGGTGATACGCCGTATCAGGTCGATATTACGCAGGCCGCAGCCCGTGCCGCACTCAGCGGCACCACGGACCTGGCAGCATCGACCGTAATCGACAGCTCCAATCGGACGATTGATCTGACTCTCGATGGGGCGGCGACAACCATCACATTGGATGAAGGCACCTACACCCGCCAGGAACTGGCTGATCACGTGGAATCCCTGGTGAACGGGTCTTCGGAGCTGGCGGGACGAGCCATCAGCGCTACGCTCGATGGTGATCAATTAAAAATCACGTCGGACAGTTACGGTAATTCGTCCAGCCTGTTGCTGTCCGGGGGAACAGCGCTGACTGCACTTGGATTCACGGCCGGAGCTGCTGAAGTCGGTCGCGACGTTGCCGGCACATTCATCGTGGACGGTGAAGTCGAATCAGCGGTTGGCAGGGGGCAGTTGCTTTCCGGTAATGCGGAAAATGCCAACACGGCGGACCTGCAACTGCGGATCACGCTGCAGGAAAGCCAGGTCACTACCGGTATTGAAGGTGAAGTGACCGTCACTCAGGGCCTCGGCGCCACGCTCGACAAGGTCCTCGATGGGATTCTGGACCCGATTGACGGTCGGTTGCAGACAATCGACGATTCGTTCAACGAGGAACTTGAGAGCCTGCAAACGTCTCTTGATCGTCAGCAGGCGGTGTTCGATCGTCAGCAGGAAGTGCTGATTCGAGAGTTCACGGCACTGGAGACCGCATTGAGCCAGTTGCAGTCCACCAGTCAATTCGTGTCCTCACAACTGGCCAATCTGTCCAGCGCCCGTTGATAACTGCCTCACGGCAGCGACTGCGCAATGCAGTTCACCGAACAATGGGTCGCCGTGAACTCAGGCGTTGGATCCAGGGTCCTTATCACCAACTACCGTTCAGGGACGATACATGAATCCACATCAGCAATACCGCCGCAATTCATCGTTTGGCTGGACCCGCATCGATATGCTGATCCATATCTACAACCATGCGATCAATTCGCTTCAGGGCGGAGCGGAACTTCTGGAAGCCGGCGCCAGCCCCGAACAACTGATTGCAGCGCGGATGGACGCCCAGAAGAAAATCCTGTTGATATCTGATGGCCTGGCCGTCGAACAGGGCGGCAGCGCCGTTCAGGTGATGCGACTGTGCGTGTTTGCACTGGATCAAATCCGAACCGATTCGGCGCAGTCCTGGCAGTCGGCGGCGCGAGTTTTGTCGACAGTTCGTGAGGGATTTGTTGAGGTTCAGGATACCGTTCGCGCAGCCGAGCAAGCCGGAGAAATCCCGCCGCTGGTGCACACCGCAAGCTGACAGTTTCGAAGCTTCTACAACATTGATTCCAGCAAGAGCCGCAGTTTTCGGAGCTCCAGCAGCCGCTCTTCACCGGACATGGTCTGTGGCAGCAAATCGACACACAACGATCGATCGAAGTGCAGGCTCTCAAGTGTTGCGGTGATGCGGTTGAAGTCAGCATCTCCAAGACCGCATGACACCTGCGCCTGGGTACTCGATGAATCCCGCAGATGACAGTGCAGGGTGTGATCAAACACCATGTCCCACGACACCCGATCGGGACGAAAGATATAGCAGGTGGGATCCAGCGTGATTCCCAGTCCCTTGACCGATTGACACAACTCGGTTGCCGTCAGCGGATCTTCCGTCAGCAGCCCCCGTCGTGTCAGAATTGACAGTCGAATGCCTGCCTGGTGACAAATCCCATGACGTTCGCGCAATCGGTCGATCTCAGTGTTGAATGGCGTACCGAGAGGTGATGCCTCGATGGTGATCTGTGCGACTCGCAGCGCGCGGGCAAACGCGACGATCTTCTTGAACTCCGGCGAGCTGACTTCCTGGTCGATGAAGATGGCAACCGGGCTGAGGCGACTGGAATCCCTCAGTTCAGACATCACGCTCTCCGGGTTCTTAACCACGTCTGAGACTTTGAGCTGGTCGAAATCGTCGTTCAGCCATAGTTCGCACTTGTCAAAGCCAAGATCCTGAAGCTGCGAGCACGCCTGCCCCAGTGACATTTCCCAGAGACTGCGTGTTGAGCCGGCAATCTGCACCGTTGCTGCCTTTTTCGTCGGTCAAAGAATCCGTCGCCTGCCATTTCCCGCCGCCATTCCGTCTGGCTGGCACATCGCATCGACGTAAGTCATTTGTGATTAATCAGTTACAAGGCAAACCCACGTGGGAAAGGCACTTGGTTTAGGAGCCGAACTCTATGCGTCTCGTCCAGATTCCGCAAGATCACACAAACTACCCGTTTCTCCATCTGGTTGAATTGAAGGGATTATGCATTTTTCAGGGGTTCTTCTGCCGATAACGATCTCTAACGGCTCACAACAACACTTCCAACGCCGCGAAGCCGGCCGTTGCATGAGACTGATTGCTCAGTCTTGAT
The DNA here is from genome assembly GCA_039831615.1 of Planctomycetaceae bacterium. Classification (GTDB taxonomy): domain Bacteria; phylum Planctomycetota; class Planctomycetia; order Planctomycetales; family Planctomycetaceae; genus S139-18. The sequence goes on along the minus strand of JBDOMX010000492.1, from coordinate 1,179 downwards.
GTCGGATTTTCAGGAGGATGACATGTCTGAACGTTTAATGACTCTGATGCTCTGCGGAGCGATTGGGATCACAGTCACCGGATGCGCAAATACATCTCCAGTCACACGGGCACAGAGTCCACCGATTCAGGGAGACGCCTGGGGGCAGCCAGTGATGGGTGGATCCTGTCAGAGCTGTCAGGGGAGTGGCGGGTGTCCGAACTGCGTTGATCCCAACCAGAAGCTCAACCTGCCATGTCATCCCGTGCACCGGAACTCCTACACGGTGAATGAACCTCAGAATCTGATGTATCCGCCATCGCCATCACAGGCGGGAATCGTCCAGTACCCGTATTATACGTTCCGAGGCCCAACGGATTTCTTTATGCCTTGAGCGCAAAGGTGCGGATATCTCGTACTCAGGCTTCAACAAGGCCTCGTCAACACTGGTGGACGAGGCCTTTTTGCTGCGCGCCGTCATCCGCTCGCCAGTTGCTTTGCGAGTGAAAAGGCCCGACCGAAATGTTCGAACATGCGCTCATCAGGAGGGGGCCGTCGCAAATTCTGAGGAGAACAGTTCAGTCGGTCCACCGGCACGCCGGACCGCCCGTTTTCGGGAAGTTAACTTTGCATCCGACCTGGTTCGGTGACACGATATCCTGTCTGCGGCAATCGTTTGCCGTGGCAGTTGAGCGCAAAACGCCAGACCTCGTTCATTCGTTCCGGAGCCGATCTTGAAACTCAACCCTATTCCAGTCTGTGCAGTCGCTGTGCTGCTTTGTGGTGTCGCAGATGGCCAGGAATGGAAAAGCGGTGTGGAATGGCAGGAACCCCCTGTTGTCAGTCCTGGCACTCGCGACAGCGACGCACCGTCCGATGCGATCGTGTTGTTCGACGGCACGAATCTGTCTGAATGGGACGGTGGGGAAGCGTGGTTGATCGAAGACGGCGTGGCGATCCCGAATCAGACCGATATCTATTCGAAGCGGCATTTTGGTGACATTCAACTGCATCTTGAATGGGCATCGCCCGAAGCCATCAAAGGTGAAGGTCAGGGGCGCGGAAACAGCGGCGTGTTTCTGATGGGCCTGTATGAAGTACAGGTTCTGGATTCCTACAAGAACCTGACTTATTTTGATGGTCAGGCGGGTGGCATCTACAAGCAGACTCCGCCCATGGTCAATGCCATGCGCAAGCCGG
>JBDOMX010000030.1:0-7863 GCA_039831615.1 Planctomycetaceae bacterium | reverse complement strand
CGCGGCCACGAATCAGCGTAATACGCTGTAGACAGGTAGGCAGGGCCCCGTAATGTGTTCTGAACACTGAACGCAGCACCATGGATATTTGCTCAAGGGAGGACGGCTACATTTCAAGAAATGTACTTTGCCACGCCAACTTGAGGGATGAAAGTGTACTGTCGATGACATGACTCCCTGAGCCACTTTCAATGATCAGGTTGTCGCCGTCGGTGACATTCCCAATCCGCCTGATATGAACATTCGCAAAGCAGGACTCGAATTTTGCGGCACAGTGTTCAGGGATCTCGACAAGGAATCGTGAGTTGCTTTCGGAAAACAGCGTCACAGCATCGTCCAGATGATCGGCGATACCGGATAAGGAGATGTTGGCCCCGAGTCCTCCGGCAAATGCCATTTCGGCTGCTGCAACTGCCAGGCCACCCTCGCTCAGATCGTGACAACTGCGAACGAATCCGCACCGAATTGCCGTATGCAGTGCTCGAAACGTTGAGAGCGATTTCTGCGGATCCATCCTTGGGACAATGCCGCCGGACAGGCTGTTCACGATGCACAGATGGCTCCCACCGAGTTCGTCATAAGTTTCGCCGACGACATACAATCGATTTCCCACTTCCTTCAGGTCCATCGTCACACTCTTTTCGACGTCCTCGATTTGCCCAAGTGCGCTAATTAACAGCGTTGACGGAATGGCCATGCACTGTCGATCACCGTTTTTGTCATCCCATGAAAATTCATTGTTCAAGCTGTCTTTTCCGCTGATGAACGGGGTTCCTAAAGCCACTGAGATTTCGTGACAGGCCAAGGCAGCTCGCACCAATGTTCCCAGAGTTTCCTCGCGTTCCGTATTGCCCCAGCAGAAATTGTCGAGAATCGCGATGCGGTCCGGGTCTGCGCCGACAGCTACGCAGTTGCGCACCGCCTCGTCAATCGCGGCCGCCGCCATCCACCAGGGATCGATATCCCCGAAGTAAGGATTCATGCCACATGAAATAACCAATCCGCGTAATGAATTCAGGTCCGGTCGTACAACAGCAGCATCGGAAGGACCGTCGTTAGTGGCACCGACCAACGGTTTAATCACACTGCCCGCCTGGACCTCGTGATCATACTGACGAATAATCCATTCTTTGCTGGCCACATTCATTGAGCCGAGAATGGATTTGAGATCGTCGTCCCAGCAATCCCGCTGAGGCAGCACGCACTTATCCTCGACCGGGATCTCGAATGTTGCTTCGCGAATCACGGGCGGCCGTCCATCGTGCAGAAATTCCATATGAACGCGACCGACTTCGTGTTCGCGGTAAGTTAGCACCAGCTCTTTGGTATCTGTGAAGCGACCAATCACTGTACCTTCCACCCCTTCGGACTCACACAGCTGCAGAAGTTCGTCACGATTTTGTTGGGGCACGGCCAGCACCATTCTCTCCTGGGCTTCCGAGATCCAGATTTCCGTATACGACAGACCGGTGTACTTTAACGGACAGCGGTCGAGCCATACTTCTGCTCCGGTTTCTTCTCCCATTTCGCCTACGGCGCTGCTGAACCCGCCAGCACCACAGTCTGTGATCGCCGTATACAAATCACGATCGCGCGCCTGCAGCAGTACATCAAGCACCATTTTTTCGATGACCGGATTCCCGATCTGGACGGATCCTCCACTAATACTTTCGCTCTCTTCCGTGAGTTCTGCAGATGAGAATGTTGCGCCGTGAATGCCATCGCGGCCGGTCCGGCCCCCGATGGCCACAATCAAATCTCCCGATTGCACGTTCCCTTCGCACTTACCATTCGGAATCATGGCCACGTTGCCGCAGTAGACCAGAGGATTGCCGAGGTAACGGTCATCGAAATAGACTGCTCCGTTGACTGTCGGAATTCCCATTCGGTTTCCATAGTCGCGGACACCGGCGATCACTCCCTGCATGACCGCTCGCGGGTGCAGAATACCCGGGGGCAAATCTGCGACTGGGAAATCCGGGCGGGCAAAACAGAACACGTCCGTACTGCAGACGGGTCTGGCGCCCAGTCCGGTACCCATCGGGTCCCGAATCACTCCGCCCAGCCCGGTATTTGCTCCGCCGTATGGTTCAATGGCGGACGGGTGGTTGTGAGTCTCCACTTTGAAACACACGCTTTGTTCTTCGTCGAATCTCACGACGCCTGCGTTGTCCCTGAAGACACTGACGCACCAGTCTTCGTCTCCAAGTCGTTCCCGGATCATCTCGGTTGCGCGAAAGATGGTCTCCTTGAGCATATTCTCAAAACGGACTTCACGCGTTGATTCGCCATTCGATTGCTCACGATAGTGGATTCGGCCCGCCAGAGTTTTATGTGAACAGTGTTCGCTCCAGGTTTGTGCAACTGTTTCGAGTTCGATGTCAGTGGGGTCCCGACCCAACGCGCGGAAGTGCTCGCGAATCGTCTGCATCTCCACCAGGCTGAGGTAGAGTTGACCTTTGCTGCTCAGAGTTTCGAGTGCCGCGTCACTCATCTTTCGGACCGGAACGGTCTGCACCTGGAATTCATAATTGCTGCCGACAGACAAGTCGGTCATCTGCAACGGGCCTTCCAGGACGTACTCAACTGCATCGTTGGCCAGAATTCGTGAAATCAGCCGTTCCCGATCACTGTCACTCAACTCGCCGACGAGTCGGTACTTGCGACAGGTGGCCACTGCCGCCACACGGAGATGCTGACGTCGGAGTGCCTGCGCTGCATTTTCGGCGACACTGTCGGTGACACCGGGATGCAGCAAAACACTGATGCATCGATTGTCGTTTCCGGCCGACGCGGCAGGCAGGGGGGTGACCCTCATTCGTTCAACCACAGCGTCGCACAAGAGCCCGGCAGCCGATTGAGTGATCTGCGACTTACTGATATCACCCTGCACGAGAAACGACTTAGCTGACTGCACGGCATCGAGTCCGTGGATGTCAAGCCGTTTCGCATCACCCAGCACGCGCTGGCCTTCCCGGTCAGCTTCCGTTGCTGCCGGCAGAATCTCAACTTCCCACAACATGCTTGCGTCGTCCCAGTAGTAGCGGCTGCGGCTGGCCGAATGAAAAGGCTGCGTCTGTTCCTGGCTACCTAAAGTATTCCACAGCGGGCTTCAATCTTCCATGAGTCACGCCGGGAATTCCGTGTGAGGCCACCGCAATTCCCCAATGTCGAGCAATCAGTGTTCAAACACCGGGTGCTCCAGCTTCGCTTCGTCGTCGCGAATGTGGGCATTCTCGTGCAAAGGGCTGTTTCATCCTTGTGGCCAGTCCAGATCAACCGAGACCGGCGCGTGATCGCTGACTGTCAATCCGCCTTCCCGGTGAATGACTGCCCGTTTCAGGTAGGGCCTCAGAGACTTATTCACCAGCAGATAGTCAATGCGCCAGCCGCGGTCCAATTCCCGGGCCCGACCTCGATTTGACCACCATGAGTAGGGGCCCGATACATCACCAAAGTGCTCACGAGTCGTGTCGTGCCAGCCGGAGTCGAGTAAACGACTGAACCAGACTCGTTCGTGCGGCAGAAATCCGGACGTTGTTTGATTCGATTTTGCGTAGAAAATGTCGCGTTCGGTATGAGCAATATTCAGATCGCCGCCGAAAAGAAATGGTTTGCCCTTGAGTCGGGCGCCGGTCCATCGGCGAAATCGCCGGAGCCATGTGTTCTTAATGTTCTGGCGTTCTTCGCCGGATGATCCCGACGGCAGGTAAACACTCGCGATTCCCAATCCATTGACAGTTGCTTCAATCAGGCGTCCTTCATCATCACCTGATTTATCCACGTCGGTTGATACGAATTCGATCGGTGCTCGAGAAAGAATTGCTGTGCCTGAATAGCCCTTCCGGACGGCCGGGTTCCAGATCACATGCCAGCCGTTCAGTCCGGTCCAGTCAGGTGGCAGTTGTTCTCGGAGAGCTCGGACCTCCTGCAGCAGCAGAACATCCGGAGCAATTGCGAGAATCTGTTCGTCAAATCCCTTACGAATGGCGGCCCGGATGCCGTTCAGATTCCACGTGGTGATTCTCATTTGGTTCAGTGACCCGGATGGGCGATGCCGGAATTGAGGTGGTGTTGTCGTGACACACTTAAACTCTGACCGGTGCTTTGCTCAGGAGAATCTTCAGGATGGCATTTGTTCGACCGTGTTGCTCGTGCTGACGGCAATCCTTCAACGGACACTGATGAGCTGGGCGCAGTTGCTCCGTCGAATCAGAAGTACTGATTGGTTCCGGTTGCGCCCTGAAAAGTCGACGAGAACTGGACCGGACACAGGCAATCGTGCACCTGATACAACCGTAGTCGGGCATTTAATCGCCATACGCTGCTTCATTCCGGTCGTCGTCCGGCTCGATCAGTCATGCCGATTTGGCCAACAGGAATTACCGTCTCGGAATGCGATCTATTCCTCGACGACCCACGTATCGCCGCTGTTAAAGAGAGCTTCCAGGTTGCCGTCGCCGAGTTGTTCGCGGGCAGCCGTCACCTGATTGCGCACAGCTTCGTCGTAGACTGGCCGCTCGACATCGCGCAGGACACCGAGTGGCTCCGGGAACTCCGGGTGTCTCATTTGCGCGAGCAGGAAGGCCAGGGACGGATCTTCCGCACTTTCGTCGTGAAACAGCAGGTCATCTTCGGAGATACCGGTGCTGAGTTCGACGACTTCGGTGCGTCCGTGAGCGTTGAGGCGGATGCCTTTGTCACGATTCCTGCCGAAGATCAGAGGCTTGCCGTGTTCCAGGTAAACGATGTTGTCCTCTTTCTCACCCTTCTTGGAGGCGTAATAGAAGGCACCCGAATTGAACACGTTGCAATCCTGGTACACTTCTACGAATGACGTGCCTTTATGCGCTGCCGTTCGTCGAAGAACGTTGGTCAGGTGTTTGATGTCGACATCGACGGCACGGGCAACAAATGTCGCCTCGCAGCCAATTGCCACGGACAACGGATTCAGCGGATTGTCGACTGAGCCATACGGAGTGCTTTTTGTCTTGGAACCGAGCGGACTGGTGGGTGAATATTGTCCTTTAGTCAGGCCGTAGATCTGATTATTGAACAGAATAATATTGATGTCGATGTTACGTCGAATGGCGTGCATCAGGTGGTTGCCGCCGATGGATAGCGCGTCACCGTCACCTGTGATGACCCATACCTGCATGTCAGGTTGAGCCAGCTTGAAGCCGGTTGCAACAGCCGGAGCTCGTCCGTGAATGCTGTGGAACCCGTATGTATCCATATAATACGGAAATCGACTGGAGCAGCCGATTCCGGACACGAAACAGAATTTTTCGCGTGGGATGCCGAGTTCCGGCAGCACCTTCTTCATCTGGGCAAGGATGGAGTAATCACCACAGCGCGGACACCAGCGGACTTCCTGATCACTGGCAAAGTCTTTAGCCGTTAGTTGCGGCAGCAGGCTGGACATAACAATTGAATTCCAGAGTTGTCAAGTACGAATTTGATGTGAGATTGGACCGTCAGATTCAGTTTGTCAGCACTTCATTGATTTTCGCGGCAACTTCACTGATCTTGAATGGTTTTCCCTGAATCTTGTTGAGCGAGACAGCGTCGACCAGGAATTTGCTGCGGATAATGAACGAAAGTTGTCCAAGGTTCAGTTCAGGGATCAACACTTGTTTGTAGCTGCGAATGATGGATTCCAGATTCTTCGGAAAAGGATTCATGTATCGCAAGTGAGCGTGAGCGACAGATTTACCCGCTTCCTGGCACTGCCGTACCGCAGTGCGGACCGAACCAAAGGTCCCACCCCAGCTAAGGACCAGCAAATCGCCGGATTCGGGGCCGTCAACTTCCTGTTCAGGAATAAAGTTGGCAATGCCCTCCACCTTGCGCTTCCGCGTGTCGGACATGTGCTGGTGGTTGGTCGGGCTGTACTCGACATTGCCGGTGACATCCGCCTTTTCCAGTCCACCCACTCGATGTTCCAGTCCTGGTGTGCCTGCCAGTGCCCAGGGACGGACGAGCCGTTCATCTCGCAGGTACGGCTGGTAACCATTCTCTGTGTTCGGACCATCTGGATGGTCGACTTGAATGGGCGTGAGGTCGGCAATTTCCGGAACCATCCACGGCTCAGCGCCATTCGCGATATAGCCATCAGAAAGAAGCACCACCGGCGTCATAAACTCGACGGAGATTCGTAGTGCTTCCTGCATCATCCAGAAGCAGTCACCCGGTGTGGCGGGAGCAACAATCGGCAGCGGTGATTCGCCATTGCGGCCGTACATCACCAACATCAGGTCCGACTGTTCGGTCTTGGTCGGCAGGCCGGTGCTGGGGCCACCGCGTTGAACGTCAATGATCACCATCGGCAGTTCCGTAATCACACCCAGTCCCATGGCTTCCCCCTTGAGACAGATGCCAGGGCCGCTGCTGGCGGTGACAGACATTACTCCACCAAATGCGGCTCCCACCGCAGCCGACATGGCAGAGATTTCGTCTTCCGCCTGAAAAGTGGTGATGCCGAAATGTTTGAATTTTGCCAGTTCGTGCAACACATCGCTGGCTGGAGTGATGGGATAGCCGGAATAGACCAGATCCAGATTTGACAATTTGGTTGCCGCGGCCATGCCCATGGCGAGCGCTTCGTTCCCGGTGATCTTTCGGTACTTGCCCGGAAGCAATCGGGCGGGCGGTACTTCGTAGTGGACTGTGAACGACTCTGTTGAGAATCCGTAGTTCGAACCACCTTTCAGAGCCCGCATATTTGCTTCGGCGATGTTTGGCTTTGAGCCAAACTTCGCACTGACCCATTCTTCGGTCGGCTTTGGATCACGATCATACAGCCAGTAGACCAGTCCGAGAGCAAAAAAGTTTTTGCAGCGATCTGCCTCTCGCTGCGACAGTCCCAGTCCTTCCACGGAGTCGCGTGTGAGTCGGGTCATGGGGACCCGGTGCACACGAAAGGATGCCAGTGCATCCCCGTCGTCGAGTGGGCTGACATCATAGCCCGCCTTGACCAAATTGGATTTCTCGAATGCGTCTTCATTGACGATTAATGTGCCACCTCGTTTGAGATCTGCAACGTTTGACTTGAGTGCCGCGGGATTCATCGCGACCAGGGTGTCGACTTCATCACCGGGAGTAAAGATATCCTGGCTGGAAAAGCAAATCTGAAATCCACTCACACCGGCGATGGTCCCGGCGGGAGCGCGGATTTCGGCGGGGAAATCCGGCAGAGTACTCACATCGTTGCCGAATGCAGCTGAGACATTCGTGAATTGCGTCCCGGCCAGCTGCATTCCGTCGCCGCTGTCGCCGCAAAAGCGGATGACGACCGTATCAACTTGTTCGTGCTGGCGACCTTCGGGAGCGGACGGTGTATCAACGGCCGACATGAGAAAACCTTAACAGCCTGATCACGGGGTCTGACCCGCTCCTGGCATGGATCATTTTCAGAGGTGCGGACTCGGTCCGCCAAAGGATCAGACCCCTTTGACCAACGCGTGAATCACCATCCGCTGTCCGGCCAGTCTGTGGACAAACAACGGCGATCCGGGCACGACATTGTGACAAGTGGACCCACCTATTGTATGGTGCCAAAACCGGCAATTCCTACGGATTTTCACCAGTATCAAAATCCGGAATGAGGGCCTTGTATCGTCCGGCGGAGTCGGAGGCAACTTCAATCGGTCTTTCGGTCCCGGTTGTGGCATTTCCGAGATGAGTTTCGACTACCGTGTACAGATTCACCTCAACGGAATTCTTCAGCAGGGAGGTGATCCTTACTGAGTCGTCGAGAGTCTGCCTATCACAGTTCCGGCCCCGGAATAGTGTCTCTTTACGTAAGCACCGAGCGGAAAATTACTGTCGGCGGAATCGAGTGTAACTGTTAGACTTGTGTTT
>JBDOMX010000837.1:0-1882 GCA_039831615.1 Planctomycetaceae bacterium | reverse complement strand
GGGGATGGGGGCGCCATCGGCGACCACGCCCTCCATCAGCGTGCCACCGGCGATCTCGAGAATCAGCGCGACCAGTCGGTCGGCAGCCGGGCCGACATCGGCCGGATGTACGCCGCTAGTCGCTTCATCCAGCACATACAGAGTGCGTTTGTGGCTGCGTCGTCCGAGTTCGGTCGCCAGTTTCACACGCTGAGCTTCGCCACCAGACAGCGTCAGCGACGATTGCCCCAGTGTGAGATACCCCAATCCCACATCGACGAATGTCTGCAGCATGCCCTGAAGTTTGGGAAAACTCTCGAAGAATTCGGTGGCCTCATCACACCTCATCGACAGCACATCCGCGACCGTGCGCTGCCGATAACGAACCGCCAACGTCGCCGGATTGAATCGCTGACCGCGGCACACCGCGCACGTGACGAATTCATCGGGCATGAAGTGCATCTCAATCTTCTGCACTCCTTGGCCAGAACACTCTGCACAGCGACCATCTCGCCCATTGAAGCTAAAACGACGAGCTTTGAAACCACGAATTCGAGCTTCGCGAGTCTGAGTAAAAACCTTGCGGACTTCGTCCCACATCCCCGAGTAGGTCGCGGCATTCGAACGCCCCGACCGACCGATCGGATTCTGGTCCACTTGAACGACTCGGTCCAATTCTTCACAGCCCTGCAATTCGCCCACATCAGTTGATTCCTTGCCTGCCACCTGGGCCTGCACCGCCGGCACCAGGCAATGCATCACGGCAGTACTCTTGCCGGAACCACTGACACCGCACACACATGTCAACGAACCCAACGGAAACCGCAATGTCAGGTCCCGCAGATTGTGCAGGCGGATGCCGCTGAGTGACAGCCAAGCACCGGTGGAACGCGTCAAACAGCGACCAGCACGGACTGTCTCTCGGTCGGGCTTCTGGGACAGACACTGGCCTGTCAGCGAATCGGCATCCCGCATCACCGTGTGCGGTGTGTCGCTGGACACGATGCACCCCCCGTCCGGACCTGAACCGGGGCCCAGATCCACGATCCAATCGGCTGCGCGCATCACGTCGGTATCGTGCTCCACAACCAACACACTGTTGCCCTGAGCACACAACGACCGCATGACCTCGATCAGCCGTTGCGTGTCACAGGGATGCAGCCCGACAGTGGGTTCGTCCAGAATGTAACAGGCGCCCAGCAAGCCTGAGCCCAGACAACTCGCCAGACGCGCGCGTTGCAGTTCTCCACCGGACAAAGTTGTTGTCGGGCGATCCAGGCTGACGTAATCCAATCCCACCTGCACCAAAAACTCAAGCCGACTGGCGATGTCCGGCAGCACGCGTCCACAAACCAGACGGTGGATGTCATTGGGCATCCTGTCGGACTGCATGACCTCCTCGACTTCGCGAATGAAACTGAGCGCCGAGGTCGCTGTCCGAGCGAGAAACTGCTGGATTGTCAGTCCGTTCACGGCAACACTGCGGGAAAATTCGGCCAATCGCGTTCCGTGGCAGGTCGGGCACTCCGTTGCGGCAGCCTGTTCCGAGCGGCTGTCACGGTTTCCCGTTTGCCCCTCCAGCAATCGTCCCAACCCATCACAATCCGGGCAGGCTCCGTGCGGGCTGTTGAAACTAAAACTCCGCGGCTCCAGATCGGGAAAGCTCAGTTCGCAAACCGGACAGGCAAACCGGGTACTGTACATGCGGTCGGTGGTTCCACTGCCGGTCATTTGGCAGACAATGCAACTGCCACGACCGTGCTTCAACGCCAGCCGAATGGACTCCCGTAATCGAGTTTCCAGACCAGGTTTGATCACAATGCGATCGATCACAGCCTCAACGTCGTGCTTGCCGTTGGCCATCAGTTCGGGCGGATCCGATGCATCGACGATTTCACCGTCC
>JBDOMX010000020.1:0-1882 GCA_039831615.1 Planctomycetaceae bacterium | reverse complement strand
GTGAAGAAAATCCGTTTTGCTGTCCTTTCAAACAACAATACGGTTTTCCACCTCATCTTCGTGGAGACCGTTCACAATTTGAGCCGCTATTCTTCAACTCAAACTGATTAACGGACAGACACGAGCAAAGAGTCTGTCGTGTCCATTGATCATCGTCCCATCACATGGACGGAAAGGACTGACTCGGATCCTGTTGGGATCAGTCGCTGAACGTGTCATCCGACACGCCGAGTGTTCGGTGCTTGTTGTACGACGAGATGAATCCCACGAGGATACGTCTCCGCCCTGGCTTTCACCAAAACGCGTCATCGTGCCGGTCGACCTGTCCGAATCGACATCGGAGGCGATCGAGACAGCACTCAAATTGGTTGATGATCCAAAGCACATTGAAGTCGTCAATGTTGTGTTCACAATGAGCGACACCATGGTGACCGGTTCGATTGCCGTGAGTCAGGACGACCTGCAGAACAATCGCAGGGAATGCCTCGACCGATTCCTCGTTGACCGTGGTTGGGATTCGCTGAAGACACACGTCCTGTTCGGGGATCCGGGTATGACGATCGCTGACTATGCCAATGACGTTGACGCAGATCTGGTTGTGATGCCATCTCATGGCTTTCATGGTCTCAGTCGACTGCTTCTCGGATCGACGACTGAACGCGTGCTTCGGCACACGAAGGCCCCTGTGCTGGTTTTGCGGCGCGCCTGACTGCACGCGGAGATTAACGAGCGGTGCGATGATCGGTGTGCGAACAAGCACAGGTCGTGCTGTGAGGGACCAACTTCATGGTGACCTGCTTGCGGATTGTTGTCGGCAACTTCCCTCCGAGCCGGTCGTCAACTGTGTGCCGGGAGTTGAGGGCGAGTCGACAACTGCACTCGCCAACAGGAAAGAACCAACTGGCACATCAATTGCGTTCAGCTCACTTCAGTGCTTTGCGGCGCTGTGGACGTTCGACCACTGACCAACGAAAGGCTGGAGCGATGTTGAAATCTCACAAGGGCATCCTGACATTTATCCTTGGGCTCAGCATGCCGTTAGTGGGTTGCACGCCCGCACCCACGTCCGGAAAAGGATTCACGCTTCCGACGGGCGACGGGGAACAGGGCAAAGTCGTGTTTATGTCGCACAACTGCCATCAGTGTCACAAGGTCGAAGGTGTCGAGCGGCCAGCCGAAGAAGAGCGGGAAATGGACATTGCATTGGGAGGCGAGGTGCGTCGAATCAGCACATATGGCGAGTTGGTGACTGCGATCATCAACCCGTCGCACAAACTGGCCAAAGGATACGCGGAAGAGGATGTCTCTGAGGAAGGTGAGTCCAAAATGGAAAACTATAACGACGTGCTGACCGTCACCGAGCTGATTGATCTGGTGGCATTCCTGCAGTCAAAGTATTCGATACGCCCGCCGGATGTGACCAATTATCCGATGTACTATTGAGTCGGGAATCGCAGGATGTTCGAAGTCAAACCGGGGGCCACTTTTTCAATAGCCCGGATCGAATGGCAGGAGCCTGCGGCAACGAACCCGATCGCAGGAATTCGCAACACCAGTGCCTCAGTGATACCGGCCGTTGGGGTTTTCGCGACAGTGTGAATCGACGTACGGGATCAGCTCTGCTGCCACAGCCCGGCTCGACAATCGGTCGAACTGATCGCCTGCAGTTCTTCGAGCAACTCCCGCGTGCGGTCATCAGGATTCTTCGGCGCGACAATTTTGGTGGTAGCCAGCATGTCTCCCCGTTTCCCGGTCTGGCGGTCTCGAATCCCTTTGCCACGCAGTCGGAGCTTGCTGCCGCTCGAAGTTCCGGGTGGAATTGTCAGAGTGATGACCCCGTCGAGGACCGTCGGGATGTCCACTTTGGTACCCAATCCGCTTT
>JBDOMX010000996.1:0-1884 GCA_039831615.1 Planctomycetaceae bacterium | reverse complement strand
TGTGTTCGACCGGCTCAGAAGTTGAGCCCCTACCAATGGTTCGGCTGCTGTCACGACACCCGTGGACACCACAAGAGTGAGCCAATAACCGGGGCGAAAACCGACCCGGACGTGGATGGTATCGCTTGGCCCGAAGGCCGTCAAACCCCGCACGGACAAAAACCATTCGGCCACCCTCGGGCGGCACCTACGGGGTCGCGGAACCGATCGCCACTTTGTCGGCCTGGGCCGTGAGTGTCAATCCGGTGAGTTTCGCATCTCCGGCGATGCGGATGGGAACTGTCCAGCGCGCGGTACTGAACTTGCACAGCCCCCCAACGCCTCCTCGGCAATAGACGTAAGTGACTTGTAGGTCAATGGTTGATTGACCCGCCGACTTTGCGAGCGGCAGATTGAAGTGCACCACTTCGCCCGTGCGGGTGGCTTGTTGTTGTCCGGCAGTTGCTTGGGGGGCCAGCAATCCCGGGCCGTCCAACACGCGGACTTGGTAGGTGGTGGGAGCCTGTTTGTTGAGTTTGAAGCCCTCGGGCAGTTGGAATTTGACCTGCACGGGGATCTGTTGTTTGGCGGCCATTGTGATGGGTGGCAGCTTGATGCTGGGGGTCGAGGCGTCGAAGGTCGGCGCCGGTTTTGCGGACGCGGGCGGCGTGAGGCCGTCGATCGTCAGCACGGTCACCTCGGCTGTCTTAACATTCGCTCGGCAAATGCGGTGGTTATTGGTATCGGCAATGTACAGCGTGTCACCGGCAATGCTCAGGCCGGCTGGTTCGGACAATTCGACCGGTTTGAGTTTCGAGCCTGATTTTCCTGTGCCGAGCCACGTTTGACAACGATTGGACTCCAAGTCGATCCGCTTGATCTTGTGGTTGTATGTGTCCGCAATAAACAACTGACCAGCTCGGTATGCGACGCCTAACGGATGTTGCAAGCGGACCGCGTTGCCCACACCGTCTTGATCCCCGAAGGCGAACAACGACTGGCCATTGGGGAGTTCTGATGTGCCCACGAGTGTGGTGATGGGTGTCTTGGTCGAGAAGGGAACACTCCGTACGGATGATCCCTCACTGTCAACGACAAACAGTGCGCTGCCGTCCGTAGCCAAGCCCGAGGGTTGGGCGAAGGCGGATGCTTTGCGACTTCCGTTGGTGACGTCTTCGCGGCCTGAACCCGCGAACACCGAAATTACCGTGGAGTTGAGTTTGTGCGACCAGAGTTGATGGGGGCCTGCCATGGCAATGTAGAGCCGGTCCCCGACAATCTGCAATGCCCAGGGGCTGTTCAATGCTGTGGTCTTCAGCTTACCGCCAGAAGTTCTGCGTCGGTCTTGTTTTCCAGTGCCGGCCAGGGTCGTCACGCTGCGCTTCTTCAGGTCAATCGTGCGGATCAAATGGTTTTCCGTGTCGGCGACATACAGCGTTTCGTTCAACAGCGACAGGCCCTGCGGATGGTCAAACGTTGCTGTGTCGTAGCCACCATTCTTCGCTCCAATCTGACCCGTACCGACAACGTCGATCAGTTTTCCGTTGAGGTCCGCGATGACAATTCGGTTGTGATTACTGTCGGAGATGAACAGTCGCTGGCTGTCTGCGTCTGCCAGGATTTTACCAGGGAATTTGAGTGGCATTGGCGGCAATTTGGTGCGTTCCAGATCGAAGCGGATCGGCGTTGTGTCCAGTGTGCCATTGGCCTTGTGATACCGGATCAGCCGCTGGATGATGTCGTCAAACAGGTCGGCGGACCCTTCGCCAGGCTGAGATCCCAGGTAGTGCCCCTCGGGGTCCATGATCGCCAGCGTGGGCCAGGAGCGGGTGCCGAATTTACGCCACAAAGTCATATTGGCGTCGTTGACCACCGGGTGTTCGATCTCATGACGCACGATGGCGC
>JBDOMX010000265.1:0-1884 GCA_039831615.1 Planctomycetaceae bacterium | reverse complement strand
GAGACGTTGCATTGCCGCGTGAACTGGCGATCAACCGATTTGATCGCCGGACTGATCTGAGGTCTAAAATCGACCGGATGGTGCGAATCAACTCAGACGTGGCCGGGGATCCTCTGGCAGCTTTCGACGAGTATCAGGAACAGGGATACAGTCTGGTGACATCGCCGGATGCCCAACAGGCGTTTGATATCTCTAAAGAATCTGACGACACGCGCGATCGCTACGGACGCAATGAGTTCGGGCAGCGCTGCCTGCTCGCGCGTCGACTGGTGGGAGCCGGTGTCCCATTCATCACCGTGTACAACGGCGGCTGGGACAGTCACAGCAACCTGTTCGGTGCTCTCGGCAAACGTTTGCCGGCCTGGGATAATTCGGTCGCTACTCTGATCCAGGACCTCAAGGAACGCGGACTCCTTGACACAACCCTGGTGATGGCCATGGGTGAATTTGGTCGTACTCCCAAACTCTCCACTCTTTCAGGACAAACAACGGCAGGACGCGACCACTGGGCAAATGCGATGTCCGTGCTGATGGCCGGGGGAGGAACGCCGGGCGGAACCGTGGTTGGTGCCACAGATCGCAAAGGCTACGCCGCCCTCGATCGTGTGCTCGCGCCAGAGAACCTGGTGTCGACGGTCTATCATAAAATGGGAATCGACCCGGGCCAGATGATGTACACACCGGAGGGTCGACCTGTTCATCTGGTCAGCGATCCGACGCCGATCAGCGAGCTGATTTGATGGAGAACTCTGTCAGGTGCGTCCGGCACGCACGCCTCTTGTTGATCACCATCGTTGTATTCGTGTCCACGCCAGCTGGAATCACTGCTGGTGACGCGCCGGCCATCGACCGATTGTATCCGCCAGGCGGACAACAGGGATGCAGTGTCAACGTTGAACTGTCAGGCAAGCCCGGCGGTGACGCCCTGCACAGCTGGTCAAGTCATGGGCAGCTGCAGATCGTAGTCGCCGATGACCGAAAATTTGCCACCGTGACCATCCCACAGGATGCTCGACCGGGAATTCACTGGCTGAGGTTCTTCAATTCCTTCGGGATTTCTGTCCCCAGGCCGTTCATCGTCGGCCATATCGCAGAGATGGTTGAAGAAGAGTCCAATGACGTCCCGGCTCAGGCAGATGAAATCAGTGATGCGGCCGTCACGATCAATGGAGTGCTCAGTCAGACCGGTGATGTCGATATCTATAAGATCCACGTGCCGGCCGGCCGGACCCTCGTGGCCTCGATGCTTGCCGACCGGGCATTGGGTTCGCCAATGGACTCCGTGCTGCAGCTGCTGGATGAAAACGGCACGGTGGTCGCCCAAAACGATGACGACCACGGAATCGATCCTCAGATTGCCTATCAGTCTCTGACGGATGGGACATATTTCGTGCGCACATTTGCCTTCCCCTCCAAGCCGAACAGCACCATCAAGCTGGCCGGTGCCGCGAGCTACGTCTACCGCCTGACCGTGACCCACGGCCCATTCATTGACCATGTCTTCCCCGCGGTTGTGGATCATCGATCGAGCTCCGCCGTCACAGTCTGTGGCTGGAATCTGGCGGAACAGCAACACACTGTCGGCATCACCGCCTTTGAAGAGGATCACGCTTACTTCGGACGCGATTTTGCTCTCCACCACCTGATCACCGGTGTCACTCACTCGAGCCAGCTGGAATCCGAGGTATCGCGAGCCCTCGCCGTGAACTCATCGATCAGCGGTCGGATTGCGGCTCCCGACGAAAAAGATGTTTACATCGTACCCGGTGTGAAAGGCCAACGGCTCACGGTGAGCGTGAGAGCGCGAGCAATTGACTCGCTGCTCGATCCTCTCCTGATCATTACGGCCGCTGACGGCAAGGTGCTGCCCGAAACCGGTGATAC
>JBDOMX010000900.1:0-32271 GCA_039831615.1 Planctomycetaceae bacterium | reverse complement strand
AGCTCCGCCAAACGAACGCCGCCCAAATCCACGTAAATTCTCCGACTGACCCCGCTTGCGAAACAAACCACAGGCCAGGGACCCGGCAAGAGATCAGGAGCCCTGAGCCTGGCTGCCGCGATGCTGATCCACTCGGTAACCTGTACCACTTCCGGATGTCATCCGACGGTCAATCCGAAACAGCCTCAGATCCTCGGCACCGCAGCGAATGACCTCAACCTGGAACCACCAGCCGGTTCGCCGCGTCACTCGGTCGTGAGAATCCAGGATCTATCCCGCAGATCGACGGCGCCATCGCAGGAATTGCGCCACCACCGGCCACAACCAGACGACAATACACAGGACTCCGAGACCTCCGGCAATCGGCCGATCGAAGAACGCGGCCAGCGAATCTGATTTGGTGAGATTCTGCACGAACCTCTCTTCCAGTTGCCCGCCCAGAATGATTCCCAACACGACTGGCCCCAGCGGGATCCTGTACTTTTCCAGCACGAAACCCAACAGACCCATGCCCAGCATGGCATACACGTCAAAGTAGCTGGAGTTGATGGCGAACGAACCCACGATACAGAACATCAGAATCAGCGGCAGAATGACGTGCCGTGGAATTCGGACGATTTGACTGCCAAGGCGGATTGCCACGAATCCCAGTGGGAGTAACAGCAGATTGGCCAGAATGAATGTGATGTAAATGCTGTAGACGATGGGCAGCTGCTCAGCATTTTCGAAAATACCGGGCCCCGGTTTCACGTTCTTCATCATCAGCACACCGATGACGATCGCCGTCACCGAATCACCCGGAATGCCGAGCACTAAGGCAGGAATCCATGCGCCCGCCAGCGACGCGTTATTGGCTGTTGTGGCGTCGGCGATTCCCTGCATCGATCCCTGGCCATATTCCTGTTGCTCCTCCGGAGTCGAGCGCCGCTTCGAAATGGCATAAGACACCCACGCGGCGATGTCCGCGCCAGCTCCGGGCAGCATGCCGATGAATGAACCAATCGTACTGGACACCGCGATCCGGCTGCCGGATCGTTTCAGACGCTGAAATGCGGCACCAAACACATTGTTCCATGACTTCCCCAGCCAGGACCCTGACGATTCACCGGGAGATGCTGCCGCAGTTTCACGGTGCACGGCAGGGGCCAGCACATTTCGCAACACTTCCGAAAATCCGAACAGGCCGATCATCGCCGGGATGAAGCTGATCCCGGACGCCAGCTGACTGATCCCCAGGGTCAATCGCGGCACACCGTGTGTCGATCCGATCCCCACACAGGAGATCAGCAGTCCGATCGACAGCGCGAGCATTCCCCGAGCGGTCGATCCTCGTGACACCACTGCCGCACAACTCAGTCCCAGCACGCAGAGCCAAAAGTACTCGTAACTGGAGAATCTGTAGGCGATGGTCGCCAGTTGCGGAGCAGCCACGATCAGCACGCCGGCTCCAATCAGGCCGCCCGTGATACTGAACAGCAGCGAAACGCCCAGGGCCTTCTCATGTTCGTTTCGCCTGGTCATGGCGTAGGCATCATCAACATAGGCCGCAGAAGACGGGGTTCCGGGGATGCGCATCAGGGTTGTGGGAATGTCACCGGCAAAAATGCAGCACGCTTCCATGGTGACGATGGCGGCCACTCCCGCGATGGGATCCAGGAAGAATGTCAACGGGACCATCAGCGCAACGGCCATGGTGGCTGTCAGGCCAGGAATTGCTCCAATGAACAGACCGAAGCTTGCCGACAGCAGAATCACCAGCAAAGTGCGCGGATCAAACGTGTTCTGTAGTGCTGTCTGTAAGGCGTCTGGCATGTTACCGTCAGTCAGGGAGTTTCGATCTGGAAGCAGGGACCGTGATCTGTCAGGACGTTCCTCAGGGGATTCGCGTGACGGAAGAAATGTCAACAAATCACGCGGGCACTGGTTACCAGCCCAGCCAGCCAGGCGGCAAGGGAACTCGCAGCAATCCAGTAAATAATTGATAGATCACCACGCTGGCGATCAATGCCAGGGGGAGGGCCACGCCCAGCGACGATCTCAGCAACAACGCAAACGTCAGCAGGATGGCTGCTGCCACCGGGATGAATCCGACCTCCGCCGCCAGCAGGGCATACATTGCCACCGAAACCGGCACAAACAGAAATGCGGCCCATTCAGCCCGCGACAGCGGTGCCACATCCATCGTCGTTTCCCCAACACTGTCAGCCGACAATTCAGTGCTCCGGTTGAATCCGGTCAGGGTCAGCGCAAGCAGGCAGCACCCGCCCAGTCCCGCGGCGAGAAGTGGAAACGCGTACGGGCCGATCGGTCCCGATTTCACGTCCTTAAACTCGTCGCGCTGCAGCAGTTCTCCGAACGCTGCATCTGACTGCTGCAGGAATGCCGCAAAGTCGGCCGTCTCCCGCCACGTGCGATCGAATCCTTCCCCATCCATGTAGGCTGGAAACGTCAGGCCGCCTCTCTCCACTTCACCTTTCACAATTCGTCGCAGAGCTGTGACCAATCGCTGCTGAATGGCGACGGGAGTCCCCCTGGGCAGCGCCAATCCGCGCCAGCCCAGCAGCGTCCAGTCCGACCCCTGTTCCCTGAGCGTTTTGTAATTCTCGAGTCCCGGCAACGTCATGCGCTGTTCAGCCATGATTCCCAGACAGCGAATCTGGCCGGCGTCGAGTTGTGTTCGCGCCTCAGGCACACTGCAGCACACGATGTCAATGCCTCCACTCATCAGCTCGTGCAATGAGGGTGCGGCCCCCTGCGAGGGGATCCAGATCACGTCAGCCGGCAGACGCTCGATGGACAGCAACCAACCGGCCAGTGCCAGGTGCCATGCTCCCAGTGCGGCCGTCCCGGACGCTTTCAACTTTTGCGGGTTCAGACGGACTGCTTCTTCCAGCTGAGTCATCGTGGTGAATGGCGAATCGGATCGCACAAAAATCGCAGCTGGATCTTCGTTGACTGACATCAGCGGTTCACAAGCCTGCCAGTCCAGGTCGGTGAGTCCTCGCCAGTGCAGCATATTGAGTTCCAGCGTCATCATGGCCAGCGTGTATCCGTCCGGGCGTGCCAGCAGCCCGCGGGCATGCCCGGTGACTCCCTGACCGCCGGTGGCGTTGATGACGTTGACCGGAACTCCCAGTTCCTGTTCCAGAAAAAATGCAATCTGGCGTGACACACGGTCCGTCCCGCCGCCAGGCGCCCACGGACACGTCAACGTAATCGGACGGTTGGGATACTTTTCCTGGCGGGAGCAGCCGGCGAGCAATCCCAGGACGAGGCACGGCAGCAGCAGTTTCGTGGTCTGTACTTTCATCTATGGAGCATCCTCCGCGTTAACCGACGACGGTTGAAGTGTCACCTCCTGGTCGAGGGCGAAGAGGACTAAATTGATCGCCAGCTTCATGGCATCATCCTTCACATATCCGTCGCAGGCCAGCGATGCCTGATTCTCCAGGGCACAACTCAGATCGTATCGACTGTAGATGACGACATACTGTCCGTCGATCCGGATTCCTTCAAAACGTGGAGGCCCGACATTGATCTGCGACTGGATCGACGCCGTCGTCGACAGGGTCTCCAGCTGACGACGACTGACTCGTGTCACGTCGAACCCTGTCTCTTCACTAAACATCCGATGGTCGTCCGGAATTGGTTCGAGCGCGTGATTTGGATACATCTGCTGCATCAGTTCGCGGAAACTCTTGTCGAATTGCTTCGACCCGCAGCAGGCATCTGCGATCAGCACCGGGCCGCGCTGCAGATACTCCCGCAGAGCGTTTCGTTCTTCAGGCCGCAGCTGGAAGCTGAACCGGCCGTGCATGTAGGCCATCGGAAACTGGCTCAATGCTTCCAGCGTCACCGGAATCGCCCGACGCTTCAGTCCGACGCCGAATCCGGTGGTCTTTTGGTATCCCTCCAGCAGATTACGGACGGCGCGCGGCGCCGTATCCCAGCCGCCGTTGTGCCGCAACTGACCAATTTCCAGAAGTCCACGTGTGAACTGACTGCCGGAGTGCTTCCCGTCCGGGATGTCATTGTTTAGTTTTTCCGGGGGCTCCTTGCCGGTCGCATAAGCCAGCACATTTACCCCCAGACGAATACTTCTGAGAATCCGTTGATTGAGGGCGACCGACCGATCTTTGGGAGGATGTCGCATCCACTTGTGCCAGTAGCAACCATGATCTTCCGGCGAATAAACGACCGACGTGCGGCAGCCGAAATCGACTCCATAGAGTTCCAGATTATCTGGTCGCAGCAGGTACTGACTGCGGTAGATGGGGTGATCGGCCTGAAGTCTCGTGAGTGATGCTTCTTCATTTGGAAACATCCTCGTCACGAGGTCGCGGAACCCGGCGTCAAAAGTACCGCTGCCACAGTTGGCCTGTCCGTAGATGAACCCGCCCGCGTCAATGTACTCTCGCAGCCATGCCACATGCTGATCGCTCAGGACGGGCGCATTCCGTCCGGAAAGATACAGCACCGGCGCCTGATTCATGTCAGAGACTGCGGTGGCCTCCTGGAGTTTACTCAGCGTCAGCACCTGACTGTTGAGCCTCGCGGGCCAACCCTGATTGACCGTTGAATCAATCTGATCAATGAGATTCGGAATATCCAGATGATGTTGATTCCAGTCTCCGGTTGGATCTGAGTTTTGTGCGTCGGATGTGTAGTCAAGCTTGTTGACCACCACGCGTGACAGCCCCTTGGACAAGAACAGCAGGGCGTATGATGTGGCCAGCAGAGGTTCAGGACAGCTTGATGTCGACCACCGTCCGTCCGCATGACGCTCATCGGCAAGGTAACGTGATCCCGACCGGTACCAGTCGTGCGGCCCGAAGAATCGCATTCCCGTGAGCCGTCCCGCACGTTCCAGACCGTACAGGTAGTAAAAATGCCATCGGACTCCATAGGCTGGGTTTGAGCGGGTTGAAAAGCGGCCCCGAAACGACAGCCAGTTGTGGCCCTTCGTCAGGGCCTCCGGCGGAGGATGAGGAGTACAGCAATCAACTTTGCCGTCGGCATCTGTATCTGAATCGTCGTGGATCATGCGCGCCGTAATGGAAACCGTCGAGAGTCCGGCAACCGTCATGCTGCCGCGGGATTCCTTGTGTTGATTGTGTTGGCCGCCAGGCGTCTGGTAGCTCCATCCTCCATCCGGATTCTGCTGATTCTCCCAGTGGTCGCGCACGCGGTTCCAGACATCAGGATCAATTGGTACTCCTGCGTTTGCGGCGTCCCGCAAAGCCAGCACCGTGAATTGCCCGTTACTGCGGTCAGCGCGTCCATCCAGTCCGGAGTAGCCGGTTAGACCATAGCCCCACAGTCCCTTGTTAGCACCTTGTGTGATTTGTGAATTCTGCAGGACTCGGGCCAGGAGTTGAATCTGTTCGCGATCGATGTCGTACTGGCGAGCTGCACACAATGCCATCAGCATGAGTGAGGCTTCATAGTTACCGGTTTGGGGTGAAATGCTGCCCAAATCAGTATTGCGAAGATACCGTAATCCTCTGGCGATTTGCGGCTCGTCGACCGGAATATCGCAATTGAGTTGAGCCAGTACGGCCATTGCCGTGAGACCAACCGTGTATTCGCTGTAAGGACTGCCGGATGACCTCCACGAACCATTTTGCTGCTGGCTTCGTCGCAGATAACTGACGCCGTCCTTGATCGCCTGCCGGACGCGGTCGCGCAGTTCAATATCCGACAACAGCTGATTCGTCGCGCAAACGTTCGAGCATTTGCACACCACAGTAAGAACGATCGCCAGACCAAAAACATGGCGCAGCCAGCGTCCCCCGGACGGCTGAAGACGTTGTTTCAGAAACGACTGCTGCGTTGGTGTCGTCATGACTCGGTTCCTCCAATGTTCAACAGAACCTTGAGCACATCGCTGCGCACCGATACCTGGAAGGCCTCAACAGCAGCTTCGATATCGTAAGTGGCCGAAATGAGCGGAGCAAGCTGCAGTCGTCCTTCGGCGATCAGTTCGATCGCCGGCTCAAATGGTCCGCAGCGAGACCCAACAATTCGAGTCTCGTCAATCACGATCGGTGCAAGGTGAAGTGACTGTTCCGACGCGATCGTCGTCTTGAGGACAATTAATCCACAGGGACGGACACATTGCAGAGCCGTTTCAATTCCGCTTTGGGATCCCGTACAGTCCACAACCACATCCCACACTGCCTGCGGCTGAAACACAGGCAGTTCTTCGGAATCGATCCCGCACTCCGCGATCCGCGACAGTTTCCATGCGTGTTTTCCCACGACCAGAAGCTCGTGGCATTGAGGCTTCAATACCTGAGCACACAGATTACCAAGTCGCCCGGCCCCAAGGATCAGCACGGAATCAGTCGGCTGCACAAGTTGCTGTTCAAGAATCCGGCAGGCAGCCGCCACCGGTTCTGTAAAGACGGCGAATTGGTTGGGAACGTGATCAGGGACCAGGTGCAGACTGGTTTCCGGAATCGACAGCAGCTCCGCGAATGCTCCGTTGCGGTTGAGAATCCCGACCACGGTCCGATGAGGACAATGCCGAGGTCGACCGGCCCGACACGTTGAACATTCATGACACGGACAATTGATTTCGCCGACCACCCGGCAGCCCTGAAACTTTCCTGACTCGGCGATGCCGACAAACTCGTGTCCCGGAATCCCGTGAAAATCCATATACCCTTTCACAAGTTGCAGATCCGTCTCGCATATTCCGGCCTTCAGTACTCGAACATTCACTTCACCCGCCGGAGCGATCGGTGCCGAAAAATCGGTGCGAAATGACAATTGATGGTCGTGAAGTTCAATGGCACGCATGGATGACTTCCCGATTCCTACCGCGACGGAACCAAACCCGCATAACGTCATTCTCCCGCAACGATCACCATCATAGCTGTTCAGGCTGCCATAGCTGTTCAGGCTGTGGATTCGGATAATTTCACGACGGGACGATCGCCGACGCAGCGTAGCATTTCTCAAGCCGTTCCGGTCGTGAAGAGACACGTTATTCTCGAGCCACCGCAGTGAGCAGTCACTCGGTTCGTCACCGGGGCAGATCGGTCAGCGAGGGGACCAACCACGAAAAACATCACCACATCGATTCCTGCCGGGACTATGGTGGGCAGTGTCCGGCGCAGGTCCGCAAAGTTCGAGTCTCTTGTTCATCGGCGTTCCGATGCGGTCTCCCGGCGACTGATATCGATCGACGGCCGTGAAAACGCTGTCGAACCTCGAATCACCCGCGATCTCCGTCTGGCACGGACCGGCCGGCAGCTTGCAGATCTGCCGGGTTTCACATAAGCGTTCGCAAATACTTTCCTGAATCCGGATTGGAATGATATGAATACGACTCGACGACAGGCGTTGCATTCAATGGGCCTGGGTGGGCTGGCCCTGCTGTCGGGTCCGGCGGCGTTCTCCGTATCTGATCACAGGAAGAAGCTTCCGGTCGCTGCGGTGGTCACCACATATTTCGAGAACTCACATGCTGATGTGGTCGTCGGCAAGATTCTGGAAGGCTGGCGGCAGTCAGGTGGCCCCGGACCGGATCTGGAGCTGGTGTCGCTGTACACAGACCAGATTCACTCAAAGGATCTCAGTCGGGAACTCGCGAAAAAGCATGGGGTGCCGATCGCAAAAACGATCGACGAAGCGGTGACGCTGGGCCAAAACACTCTTCCGGTCGCCGCCGTTCTGAGCATCGGTGAACATGGCAACTACCCGTCCAACGATCTCAAGCAGCACATGTATCCTCGCCGCCGTTTCTTTGACGAGATTGTCGCCGCGATGCAGCGCTGCGGTGAGTTTGTACCGCTGTTCAATGACAAGCACCTTGCCTGGAACTGGCGCGATGCGAAGCACATGTACGACGTCGCCGAACGGCACGAGATTCCATTCATGGCCGGTTCGTCGCTTCCTGTCACGTGGCGCTACCCGGCCACAGAATTACCGGTGGGTACCGAAATCGAAGAAGCCGTGGCCGTCGGCTATGGCGGGCTGGAATCGTATGGCTTCCATACGATTGAGGCGTTGCAGTGCATGGTCGAACGTCGTCGAGGAGGTGAAACCGGCGTCGCCGCAGTGACAGCCGTGCAGGGCGAACAGATCTGGGAGGCCGAGAAAGACGGGAAATGGAATCGGGAACTCCTCGCATCGGCGCTGGCGACGTTTGATGAGTCGGCGGACCAACTGGAAGAGAGACTCAGACCGGCAGATGCGGCGTTTTATCTGATCGAGTATCGCGATGGCTTCAGGGCAACAGTGGCGATGCTCAACGGTGTGTGCACACAGAAGGGAATCGCCTGTCGGATACGCGGACAGTCCGAGCCGTTCGCCTGCTGGTTCCGCATGGAAGAGCGAAAACCCTTCGGACATTTCGAGCACCTGCTCCGTGGCATCGATGAGATGGTTCACACCAGGAAGCCGGCTTACCCCGTGGAACGAACGCTGCTGACCACAGGAATTCTCGATCGAGTGATGCAGAGTCTTCATCAGCAGGGCGATCGCCTGCTGTCGCCCGAACTGGGCATCAGTTACAAGCCGTCGACGTGGGGATTCGCGAATCGCAGTGAAGAGAACTTTCCCGTGTGAGAAAATCCGGGGCAGGAGACTTCTCGCACAACACCATGTAGGTACCACGAAACAGTAACGCGGTTTCGGGGTGTCGTGTGAGCAATTTTGGCTTCGCTCTCGGTCGAGTCACCCATGATGCAACTGCCGATCATCGAACGTGCCACCACACATGCACAAAGAATTGCTCTACGAACAAATTTTAAACAGTATAGTTACAGCGATCTGCTCGGCTGCTCAGAGGCAATCGTGGCAACGCTGCTGGAGACCGGCAACGACCTGGACGAATCATGTGTTGCATTCTTGATGCCCGCCGGCCCGGATTATGTCTCAACGCAATGGGGAATCTGGCGGGCGGGCGGCGTTGCAGTACCGCTCAGCCTGTCAGCGACCGAGACGGAATTGGAATACACAATCCGTGATTCCGAGTCGAGCGTCGTCGTCTCAACTCCGGAATTCGTGCCGAACGTAGAGGAGATCTGTCGACGCCTCAATCTGAGACTGATGATCCAGGACAAAACGGTGAAGTCAGCACCGGTGAACGTCGCCGAAATTCACCCTGATCGTCGAGCGATGATCCTTTACACCAGCGGCACGACCAGCAAACCGAAAGGTGTCGTCACAACACACGCCTGCATCACAGCTCAGATTGAATCGCTCATCGAAGCGTGGCACTGGCAGACGGACGATCGCATTCCTCTGTTTCTTCCCCTGCATCATATTCACGGCATCATCAACATCATGCTGTGTGCGTTGTGGTGTGGGGCCGAGATCGAGACGTTTCCTCGTTTCGATCCGGATGCCATTTTGCAGCGCGTTGCTGAACGTGCCTGGTCGCTGTTCATGGCTGTGCCAACGATCTACGTGAAACTGATCGACGCAATCGAGTCCAGGCCCGAGACTGAACGCTCGCAGATCATCGACGGGTTCAGCGGCATGCGACTGATGGTTTCCGGTTCTGCGGCGTTACCAGCCAGCATCCACGAACGATGGGCAGAGCTCACCGGACAGAAACTGCTGGAACGTTACGGCATGACCGAAATTGGCATGGCTCTTTCAAATCCATATGTTGGAGAACGGCGGCCCGGAGCGGTCGGTCAGACCTTGCCCGGAGTTGACATCCGCCTGTACTCGGAAGACGGGGCGACAGTGACCGAAGAAAATGTATCGGGAGAAATTCAGGTTCAGGGATCCGGCGTATTCCTGGAGTACTGGAACCGTGCCGATGCGACGAAGGAATCTTTTCAGGATGGATGGTTTTGCACGGGTGACATTGCCGTGCTGGAAGATGGTTACTATCGCATCATGGGACGCAGCAGTGTCGACATCATTAAAAGCGGTGGTTACAAGCTGTCGGCGCTGGAGATCGAATCCGTACTCCTCGACCATCCGGACATCGCAGAATGCGCCGTTGTCGGAATACCGGATGAGACCTGGGGCGAATCTGTCGCAGCGGCGGTGGTTCCGCGGTCCGGCGATGCTCTTGAGCTGCGGGACCTGCAGTCCTGGTGCAAAGATCGAATCTCGGCCTACAAGATTCCTCGCAGGCTGCTGGTCACGGATCAGTTGCCGCGCAATGCCATGGGCAAATTGACGAAACCAGCTGTTCAGAAACTGTTCACGGGTGAAGTGTAACCGCCGTCGGCTCGCCTGAAGCAATACCAGTCGCGGCGACACCATAACACCGGGCAACGTGCAGGATCCGAGCGCAGAAAATGGGACTGGCTCCGATCAGAAGTATTGTCGTGAAGTCGCGTTGCCACGTCTTTCTGATCGGTGCCTGTCACATTTCCGCAGCGCTGCCATGAACGTCGCCACGTGGATCAACGTACGTCATTCTGCGGGACTGCAACTCTGCGTAGTGCAGCTGCAGCCTTCATGAGGGAATCTGGCGGCTGCCCGTCTTCCCATTCCTCAAGCGCGATCATCAGCTGGAGTCCTGCCAGATACACATCAACTTCTGCCACCACGAACAGTTCTGCATTGACCAGATCCAGCAGCCATTCAATCTCGCGCTCCACATCGCGCCGATTAGTTGCTCCCGTGATCTGATCAGCACGCTTCACGGCCCGAGAATAGAGGATCTCGCGAATCTGTTGTTTCACCTGCGGTGAGTCTTTTGTCGCTGTCAGCCAGAGCTCTTGAATTTCTCCAATCAACAGTTCGACGGAATCCCGGATCACAGCCGCATTTTCCTCGTCACTGTTGCCGGCATCTTCGATCCGATCAAGTAGTGGACGCAACTTACGTTCCTGCTCGTCCGTGAGGTTGTCACGCGCTGTCTGAAATGCCCCGAGCATCTGCATGCGCTGACCCTGCTGCGTGGCTCGCGACAGTTTGGTTGCCGTTGAACATACGTTGCCGAGGATCGAGTACTGAAGAGCCTGTATGATGCCGCTTTCTGCTGTCGTCAGTTCTGCAAGCAGTTCTTTGGCGACTTCCCGCTCTCGAAGCGCGCGCTGCTCCGATCGCGCGGCGCGCCGTAGGGACTGCACTGCGACCTGCTTGTCGAGATCCGCTTCGAGCGCAGCTAACTGAGCGATATCGCGCTGGGTGTCCAGTCGATAGTTGTAGTAGACACTGATGGCCAGAGCGGCGGTAAAACACACCACCAGCCCAGCGCTGATCGCGGCGTTTCGCGGTTCCCGTCTCATCCAGCGCAGGAATGTTCCGATGTTGCCGACCGGATGAACAAGTACCGGTTCACCTGACAGAAAACGGCCAAGTTCATCGGCCAGCTCCCGAGCCGACTGATAGCGGTCCTGAGGTCGCTGCTGCAGGCACTTCAGACAAATCAACTCAAGATCACGAGGAATCTGTTCGTTGAGCCGTCGCGGCGGAATCGGGTTTCCCTGGAGAACCGCCAGTAAAGTGTCGAGCGTGGTGTGCGACTGAAAGGGCGGGCGACCGGTCAACAGACAATAGAGCGTCGCGCCCAGCGAATAGACGTCTGACCGCGGCCCCGTTGCCTCACCAGCCGCCTGTTCAGGAGGCATGTACTCGGCCGTCCCCATCAGTGAATTCACTTCTCCAGGAGTCTGCGTCCTCTCGATCCGTTGAGCGATCCCAAAATCCATAATCAATGGCTGGTTGTGAGCATCGATCAGGATATTGCGAGGTTTAAGATCACGATGGATCACCTTGTGGTCGTGTGCAAACTGAATGGTTTCCGCCGCCGTCCTCATCAGTCGTGCGGCTTCATCGGGATCAAGGGGTCCACGACCAACGCGATCTCCCAGGCTGACGCCATCGATCAATGGCATCGAGAAATAGTGAAAACCGTGGCATTCACCTACATCATACACCGGAACAATTCCCGGATGATTCAACTTGCCCGCCGCTTTGGCTTCCGTTTGTAAGAGCTCAACGGCTTCCGCCGACGCCATGTTGCCTGCCAGCACCGTCTTGAGCGCAACCACTCGATCCAGACTCTTCTGATAAGCCCGGTACACGATCCCCATCCCACCGCGGGCGATTTCTGCGATGACTTCGTAGCCGTCAAACTGTTTCGGGACCGCTGCCGCTGCAGTCGGATGTCGAGCCGGCCCCGACGCTTCCGACAGATCTCCGCGAGGAGGAATCGTGACGCCGGTCTCGTCGGTCAGCCCGGCAATGTCGTCGCCGAAAAAAGGTGCGGATTCGGACGCTGACGACTCGATGTTTGCCGACCCAGGTTGAGGATCTTTCTGTGATGCCACAGCATCTTCCCGATCTGCACTCTGCAAATGTTGACTGTCTGCTGTCAGACGATTGTCGGTTTCCTCAGACGGTTGTACTGGAATTGGCCGGCCGCGTCGTCTGTCTCATGAGATTCCAACATCCTCTTTCAAGACCTGAACTGCTGAATGCGTCGCCTCTCTTTTGTCGGGTTCGATCCAGCGGCTATCGGAAAGCACAGAGGATATTGTAGAACACGTGAGAGCCGGTGCTGACAGCCTTGCGGAGCATGGCCCATGTGACTCCGGCCCCTCACAATTTTGAAAGAATCTTTCGAACGATTCGGAATCCGCAGACGCATGGCCCTAATCTGTAGTCCTGGATATCGCTGACCACTCAGAAAACGCTGCAATGCATGACGATCACTCTGTCTGCAGGCTGCCCGTCGATGCTGTCGCATGGAGTTCCAATGGACAGGCGATCGCATCAACTGGAGGCGATCGGGAGGTCTATCTGTATTTGCACCATGAAGAAAGATAATCGCCATGGGAAGAAGCTTCGAAAATCGCAAGCAGTCGATACTCAAGACATCCGTTCAGAAGTCCAGACTCTATGCCAGGTATGGAACGCAGCTGTACGTGGTCGCCAAAAATGGTGTCGCGGATCCCGAGTCAAATCCGGCCTTACGCAACCTGATTGAAAAAGCCAAACGCGATCAGGTCCCCAGTCACGTGATCGAAAAGGCGATTGAGAAAGCCAACGGTTCAGGAGGCGAAGACTTTGTAGCCGCCCGCTACGAAGGTTTCGGCCCCGGTGGCTGCTCGGTCATTGTCGATTGCCTGACCGATAATAATAATCGGACGATCACAGACGTCCGCAATTGCTTCAACAGGACAGGCTCCAAGCTGGGACCGACTGGATCCGTGGCCCATTTGTTTGATCATTTGGCGGTTCTGTCCTTCGCGGGGCACGATGAGGAGCAGGTGCTGGAGGCGATGCTCGATGCTGACATCAACCTCGACGATATCGAATGCACGGACGGAAAACTGACACTCTTCGCTCCGGCGGACGAGTTCTACAAAGCGAAGACTGCGCTGTTGCAGGCATTTCCCGAAATCGAACTGGAAGTCCAGGAAATCAGCTTCCTCCCTCGGGCAACCACAGAAATCAGCCAACAGGATCAGCCGATGTTCGAGAAGTTCATTGACCTGCTGAACGACTGCGACGACGTGCAGGATATTTACCATAACGCGAACATGGCTGGCTAAATCTGAGGTCATTCAGCAGCCGTACTGGAGGGAATTCACAAGGCTCTGCCGGAGGTTCTCGTTGCGATGCTGTGCTGATTGACACCGGATCAACGTCAGTGTGACTCTTCGCAATGATTGTGAACCACGAATGAACACGAATGTCGCGTACGACATTCGTATGTTTTGGTGTCCGGCCGTGGTCCTGTTCACAGCAGGAAATTCCGGATGTGGTTGTGTCGCTCGCCGAATACACAATACAATAACAGGGATTCAATCATCTGATCTGGTGTATGCTTAATGAGCCAACGACCTCACAGCCATCTGCATTCTCTCGCAGTCGCCCTGGTGGCGACAACTTTCATGCAGCTGGACATCTCCAGCTTTGCTGAGGACCAGGCCGAGGGCAACACAGCAGCGTCTGAGTCGTTCCGCGAAAACGTCCTGCCAATCCTCAAACAGCACTGCTATGAATGCCACAGTCATGACGCAAAAAAAGTGAAAGGTGGATTGGTGCTGGATTCGCGCAGCGGTTGGGCGAAGGGCGGGGATTCAGGTCCCGCGATTGTTCCTGGGAGTCCGGATGAGAGCCTGCTGATCCACGCTGTTCGTTATGACGACAACGAAATGCCTCCCTCAGGCAAACTTCCTGACGAACTGATCCGGCAATTGGAACTCTGGGTCGCAGGTGGGGCCCATGATCCTCGTGCGACAAAAACAGCGGTCAGTGAGCAAGGCATCGACATCGAAGCCGGCCGCCGGCATTGGGCATTTCAGCCGGTGCGTGATGGACCACCGCCAGCAGTCCAGGACAAAGTCTGGCCTCAGGATGAAGTTGACCATTACGTGTTGGCAAAACATGAGGAGGCAGGTTTACACCCTGTCCCGGACGCCGACCGGTACACATGGCTGCGACGGGTGAGTTTTGACCTGACGGGACTCCCTCCGTCGGTCGACGAGATTCGACGCTTTGCAGCCGATCCGTCGTCCGACGGCCGCGAGGAGGTGGTTGATCGACTGCTGTCTTCACGTGCCTTCGGCGAACGATGGGCGCGGCACTGGCTGGATCTCGTGGGATACGCGGACCAGATCGGAACATCAAATAATGTCTTTGCGGAACACGCATGGCGGTATCGCGACTACGTGATCAATGCTTTTAACGACGACAAACCATTTGACCGCTTCATCAGGGAACAAATTGCCGGTGATCTGCTGTCGTACGACAACGTCCCGGACCGTGCTGCCAGCAGCGTGGCCACCGGGTTCCTGTTACTCGGTGACCTCGAGATTGTCGAAGCCGACAAGGAAAAGATGCTGGTTGACATTGTCGATCAGCAGCTCAACAAGGTCGGAAAAGCTTTTCTTGGCCTGACCCTTGCGTGCGCTCGGTGTCACGATCATAAGTTCGATCCCGTTTCACAGCACGACTACTACGCCATGGCCGGGTTCTTTTACGGAACGTCGTCGGTCTACAAAACAGATCGTGGAGTGTGGAGCGACGTCAATGTGACAGAACTGCCGGAAACGGACGAGCAAAAGTCGAACCGCGAACAACAGGCTCGGGAACATTCGCAAAAACTTACTACCTGGAAGCAGGAACGCCAGCAGGCGCAGGAGCGCAAAGCAGAACTCGAGGAAGTCCTCAAAAGGACTGACCTGGCGGCGGAGGAACGCGTCCGGTTCACTAAAGAACGCGATCAGAGTGCGGCACGAATCGGGCCGCTTGACAAAAACATCATGCACGCAGAATTCTTTGCGCCTGTGGCCCCTCGAACGTACGCTGTGCGGGATGGTGAAGACCCGGGCGATATGAAGATCACCATTCGAGGCAACCCACGTGCGCTCGGCGACAGCGTGACACGAGGTTTTCTGCGCGTGCTGTCGGATGACCGGCCCGAAATTCCCCGTGGCCGGAGCGGCCGGCATTATCTGGCCGATTGGGTGGCCAGCAGCGACAACCCGTTGTCCGCTCGGGTTGTCGTGAATCGTATCTGGCAGAAACTTTTCGGTGAAGGACTGGTCCGGACGGTCGATTACTTCGGTCTGCCCGGTGACACTCCATCACATCCGGAGTTGCTCGACCACCTGGCGCTGACGTTCACTCGTGGCGGCTGGTCACAGAAAGACTTGATCCGCTCGCTGGTGCTCAGTCGAACCTATGGCCTGGACAGCTCACACGACAACAATGCTCATTCAGTCGACCCCGGCAACCGCTTGTTGTGGCGGATGAATCGCTTCCGGCTCGACGCAGAAGCCCTGCGCGACGCCATGATCTTCGTGGCCGGCCAACTTAGAACCTCCACAGGCGGATCGGCAATTCCGCTGGAGTATCCGGAAAACGTCGGCGGACTCAGCCCGACGGACGTCAACCCACCCAGTTTTAAATTGGCGAAATGGCGGCCTGGCCAGGAATTCGAACGGACGATTTACCTGCCGGTGATTCGATCCGGCGCGCAACCCGGCCCAGCCACGCTGCGAAACGTGTTTGACTTCGCTCAACCGTCCCAGTTCACCGGTCGGCGGGCGACGACGGCCGTTCCGACTCAGGCGCTGTTTCTGATGAACAGCCCTGTGGTCAAAGAGCACGCGGTCGCCCTGGCGGAACGGATGAAACAGGAGGACGACGAACAGCGGCGACTGGAATTACTCTGGCTGACACTGCTCAATCGTCCGGTCACTGAAACGGAACGGCATGAAACCATGGCCTTCCTGGCGGAAGCAGGAGAGACACCCTGGGTTGAATTGTGTCACGCTCTGCTGGCCAGCAACGAATTCCTGATGAGACTCTGAAAAATGACGACATTACAACTCTCCCGACAACGATTCCTGCGGGACGCTGCCTGCGGATTTGGCGGACTGGCGTTGAGCGGTCTGGTCGACAGGCCGGTGCGCGCTGCGAGCCCTCTGTCCGTGCGCGCGCCGCACTTTTCTCCTCGCGCAAAACGGATGATCTTTATCTTTCTGGCGGGTGGACCGTCGCAGGGCGATCTGTTTGCTCCCAAGCCGGAAATCTCGCGCCGACATGGCACGGCCATTGATTCACCGGTTGGCGACGACGGACAGTTGCGCGTGGGAGTCGCTCAGTTTCTGCCCATGGCGCCGGTCGCTCCGGTGCGGCCGCGCGGCCGGTCGGGAATGATGATGTCCGATCTGCTGCCAGGTCTGGCCGGCGTCGCCGACGAACTTTGTCTGCTCCGAGCTGTCGTGGCAGACAACAAAGCTCATGCGCCGGCATCCCTGCAGTTCCACACGGGACACGTCGCCGAGGCACGTCCTTCAATGGGTGCCTGGCTGAGCTATGGCCTCGGCACTGAGAACGAGAGTCTGCCAGGTTTTATCACCATTCATCCTCCTGGGGATGGTCGAGTCCACGGCGCCGGGTTTCTTCCCGCCATTCATCAAGGCACTCCGCTTCGTGTGCCTCGCCGAGAGGGTGAAGTCGCGATCTCCGACCTTCGCGATCCCGGTGCCGATTCAGTCGGACAACGGCGGCGACTCGATTTTCTGCAGCGTGCCAATGAGAGGCTGCTGGACCGCGTGACGGCGGATTCGCAGATGGAGGGCATTATTGAGTCATTCGAGCTGGCGTTTCGAATGCAGGCGGAAACCCCTGAACTGGTTGATCTCTCAACGACGTCGAAGGACACGCAGGACCTGTACGGTATCGATGGCGGCGCCAGCGATGTCAACGGTCGCGCCTGTCTCATGGCTCGCCGGCTGAGCGAAGCTGGCGTACGTTACGTGCAGGTGACCATCGGCGGCTGGGACCATCACGCCGATATTCGCAATAACCTCCCCAAATCCTGTGTTGGCGCTGACCGACCGGTCGCAGGATTAATTCGTGATTTGAAGCGGCGCGGCCTGCTCGAAGACACTCTGGTGATGGTGTCGGGCGAGTTTGGCCGCACCTATTGGAGTCAGGATCTCTCCGGCACAAGTCCGATTTCGGTGCATGGCCGCGAACATCAGCAGGAGAGTTTTTGCACGTTGCTGGCTGGCGGCGGTGTGAAACCAGGTTTTGTGTTCGGTGAGACAGACGACTTCGGCTACCGTCCGGTCCAGGGACGAGTGCATCTGCACGACCTGCACGCGACCCTGCAGCACCTGATGGGAGTTGACCACGAACGACTCACCTATCCACACCTCGGCCGTGACTTCCGGCTGACCGATGTGTACGGGCGTGTCGTGGAGGAGATTCTCGCGTAGACGCAGCGAGGCTTCTCACGTTCATGGTCGCGTCCCAGGTGATTGCGAGCTTTACGATCACCAGGCGTGCTGCGCCCGACCCGAATTTCTCACCGGAGGCCAAACCGACGTCGCAAGCCATTTCTGGAACAGCGCAAACCCACGATTGACGTTGTCAAGGCTTGTCCATCGACAGGATCGTTGATCGCGACTGAAGTTCCGGCAGGCAATCCCGTGAGAAATGCGGGCTATGGCAGCGTCACGCGACCGCCGCTCGCGACCAGCGTTTGACCGGTCATGAAACTGGATCGATCGGACAACAGAAACAGGACCAGCTCAGCGATTTCACTGGCTTTTCCAATTCGTTTCATCGGCGTGGCCTCGATCAATCCTTCCAGAGCGCCGCGGTCAACGTCGGTGATAATCTCTGTATCAACTAAACCCGGCGCGACCGCGTTGACGCGCACGTTGTGCTCGGCAATCGCCACCGCGAGACTCTTCGTCAGTGCCACCACGCCCGCCTTGCTGACCGAATAGGCAATCGACATTGGGCGCGGTGCCAGACCGGCAATCGACGAGATATTGACGATGCGGCCAAAGCCGCGCCGGATCATGCCTTCTTTCACCGCCCAAATGGTCAGATAACAGCCGGTCAAATTCACCTGCAGCATCCTTTGCCAGACATCGAGCGACGTCTGGTCGTGCGCGACAAAGTCAAACACACCGGCGTTGTTCACGAGCAGTTCGACGGGACCAAGTTCCTGCTCAACCTGGACGATCATGTCGCGAACCTGTTCAGGCGATGAAACGTCCGCCTGGCAGGCCATCGCCTGTCCGCCTGCGGCCCTGACCACCTCAACAACTTCATGGGCTGCGTTTTCGTTCGACACATAGTTCACCGCGACTTTCGCACCGGCAGCAGCCAGCTGCTCACAGCAGGCACGTCCAATTCCTCGGGAGCCACCTGTCACGAGCGCCGTGCGGCCCTGTAGTTCTAATTCACTCATTAGCAGTCTCGGTTCGCACGATCCTCGGATCGTTCGATCAGGGGTGGGTCAGGTAAGACTTCTTGATTTTTGTGGCGACGGTACCGAGCGCGTAGTAGCCGACCGAGATTTCTCCAGCATGCGTCAGCAGGTCGTATGCCCGCCATCGGTCCCAGCCGTAGTCAGCTTCCATCCAGAGAATCAGCCACGCGTAGGCTTGCGCAATCGAACGTTCCATCGGGCAGCCTGTTGCGATGGTCATGATTTCATCCGGCGTTTCGATCCGAGGGGCCGGGATCTTACTGTCCCTGATCAGGTTGACAGTGATGGTTGTGAGAGCTGCCATTTCCAGACCACTGGCCGAAAGCTCGCCGTGTCCCATGGCTGCGTGGGCATCACCCAGATACAGAAACGCACCCTCCACATAGACGGGAAGATACACCGTGTTGCCGGGCGCAGTTTCGATGATGTCCATGTTCCCGCCGTGCGGACCGGCAGGACCGGTAGTGGGCACACCGGTGTCCGGCGCGGTGCCAATACAGCCGAGCATCGGACGATACGGAATGGTGATGTTGTCGCTCCAGTGAATCAGTCCGTCCTCGATGCGGCAAATATGTGTGCCGTGCGGGCAATCGCTGCCCAGCCATTGAGCAAGTTGATTGGGATCACTTGTGCGCGTCGCGCACTGCCCGTTGGCGGGCTGAATGTCGTCGACTGAGACCGCAAGGGTATCGCCGGGTTGTGCCCCTTCCACGAAGATCGGCCCGGTCTGCGGATTGCCATACGGCTTTTGAGTCTTGTCGCGGCGATCCTGGTCGGTACGAATCTGGCCCGAAAATGCGTCTTCCGACTCAACCAGAACGGACTCACCGGGCTGAATCTGCAGCCGAGGTTCATTGTGGCGACTGAATTCGTAGTAAAGCGGTCCCAGCGGCAGACGTTGCATCGTGGTCCTCGGCAACGGAAAAAATGTTGATTCGAAACAGCACACATCGTGTCGCGGATGTGCTGAGAAGGCAAGGCATCCATCTCATTCATTCTTTCGTGTCGCACGCGCGTGATGGACTGGTATTTCCAGCTACGTCGGAGTCAGAAACACAGATCTCACGGAGATCGGCAATTGGGTCGCAGGAAAGTTACATTCGCGGCATAATGGGCATCAGTCGGCCATCTGAAAACGTCATGCGACCCCATCCGATGCGAGCACAATCCACATCACGCCGCGATCTGATGAAAATCGGGCTGTGGGGCTCAACAGGCCTCAGTCTGTCGAATCTGCTGCGTACACGGGCCGATGCGAGAAGTGACTCGACCGAACCTCGGGAGACTTCCGTCGTTTGGCTTTGGCTGCAGGGCGGCGCCCCACACATCGAAACGTTCGATCCCAGGATGAGCGCTTCATCCGACTATCGAAGCATGGTCGGCGCGATTTCGACAAGTCTTCCGGGAATTGATTTGAGGCGGACACTGTTATGCTGGAAATCATTACGGGACGCGACACATCAAATCGGCGTGAGTTCCTGCAGATCGGAACGCTGGCTCTGGGGGGACTGACACTGCCTCATCTTCTTGAAACCCAGGCAGCCCTCCGAGCTCAGGGCCGGCCAGAGCGCAACAAGTCAATCGTGATGTTGTTCCTGACCGGCGGACCCAGTCAGATTGAGACCTTCGATCCCAAAATGATGGCTCCCTCGGATGTTCGCAGCATCACCGGTGAGGTCAAAACTCCGCTGCCCGGAGTCACCTTCGGCGCGACGTTTCCGTTGATCTCCCAATTCGCCGATCGCATGGCGGTGGTGCGTTCGTTCACCCACGACGAAAGTGATCACACCAGAGCGGTGCAGCAGGTCATGCGGGGTGGAAACTCCGTCAACAATGCCGGACTGGGTTCCCTGACTGCTCGCCTAAGAGGCACAAACCACGCTGACACCGGCATGCCCACTCAAGTCTATCTGAGCGAGAACGAAGTCGATAAACAATTCAACAAGGAACGCCTGCGACTGCTGGAGGCAGCTGGTCCGGGACAAATGGGCGGAGCCTATGGTCCATTTCAGGCGGGCGGTGCCTCCGAGAGTTCCAACAACATGCAGCTGCGGATCGCGCACCCTCGTCTGGACGATCGGCTTGCTCTGCGACGCGCACTCGATCGTCTAAATCGGCAGGTTGACATTCACGGCACAATGGGGAATTTCGACAAGTTCGAATCTCAGGCAATGGACCTGCTCTTCGGGAAGTCGAAATCCGCATTCGATGTTTCACTGGAAGCCCCCAGGCTGCTGGCACGATACGACACGTCACGATTCGCGGCCGGCATTCACCAGGATCAGTCCTCGTCGCTGGGACATCAAATGCTGCTCGCACGACGACTGTGCGAAGCCGGATGCGGTTTCGTAACTGTCCATAACGCCGGCTGGGATATGCACGGCGGTCCAACGCAGTACAACATGCCGAATGGGATGCGTGAACTGGGGCGTCCCGTCGATCATGCCGTCAGTGCCTTCCTGGAAGATGTCCATGCCCGCGGTCTGAATGACCGGATTCTTCTGATCATCACTGGCGAATTCGGACGCACGACTCGAGTCAAAGAAAACGGCGGGCGCGACCACTGGCCTCGACTCAGTACTCTTGCCTTTGCGGGAGGCGGATTGAGAATGGGCCAGGTCATTGGTCAGTCCAGCGCCGACGCGGGTGAACCACAGAGTGACCCGGTCACACTTGATCACCTCTTCGCCACGGTCATGCACACGCTGTTCGACGTCTCCCGTCTGCGTCTCGAAGCGAACCTGCCGCGCGACATCGCCGCATTGCTGGAACGTGAACGGCCGATTCCACAGTTGATGTAGCAGGACTCAGCACGTTTCAGGTTCAGCAAAGAGCCGTTGGAACTCTGCCATCTCAACGCGACTGCCGACAACGAGCGGAGTTCGCTGGTGGATACTCTTGGGTTGAATATCGAGGACACGGCGTTTGCCATCGATGGCAACGCCTCCCGCCTGTTCGGCGAGAAAGGCAACGGGATTAGCTTCGTACAGCAGTCGAAGTTTGCCATCCGGATTCGATTTGGTTGGCGGGTATAAAAAGACGCCGCCTTTCAACAGCGTCCGATGAAAGTCGGCAACCATGGAGCCGATGTATCGTGAGCCGTACTTGCGACCGAGTCCGCCTGTCCGCAGCAGTTGAACGTATTCCTGATAGCGCTCAGGAAACGTGTCACTGTAAGCCTCGTTAACCGAATAATACTGACCTTGATCAGGCATCCGGATGTTGGGATGGCTCAGCATGTATGCCCCAATGGACGGATCGAGCGTGAAACCGTGAACTCCGCTGCCCACGCTGTAAACAAGCATGGTCGAAGAACCGTACACAACGTAGCCAGCCGCGACGGTCGCGCTCCCGGGCTGCAGGACCCACTTTTCGGGTTCGCTCAGGCTCACACCATCCGGACGACGCAGGATCGAAAACGTCGTTCCGACACTCACGTTGACGTCAATGTTGGACGAACCATCGAGCGGATCAAAGACCACGGCATATTTGGCGTTCTCGGATCCACCGTGGACGAGCATCGGCTGTTCGTTCTCCTCAGAAGCCAGCACGCCAATGCTCTCACGGGCGCTCAGGCAATGCACGAGCACTTCGTTCGCGTACACATCAAGTTTCTGCTGCACTTCGCCCTGCACATTGACGTTTCCCTGTTCTCCAATGATGTCAGTCAGTCCGGCGCGTCTCACCTTTGCCTGAATGAGTTTGGTGGCAATCGTGATCCCGGACAGCAGCCACGAGAACTGCCCCGAAGAACCTGCAAAACGTTGTTGCTCCTCAAGGATATGTTGCTGAACGGTACGGATGGGTCCGACAAGCTGCGGCCTGGACATGTCAATGTGTCTCCGGGTGCGGAGCGATGGATTCTCGCTGGTGTGGATGAACGTGTTGGGAACATGCAGCGTCTCTTTGCCGTGGACACCGGCGACCTGCCAGCTGGACTGAAACAGATCCAGCCGTCGCCTGTCGTCGGAGATTCCACGGATCAGGACTCAATGGCCCGCGCCAGCGTTTCCAAATGCCGGGGAATCGCCACGAACGGATCTTCACGTTCTTCGTACTCCAGGACGACATACCCGCGATAACCGGCCTGTCGCAGGATCTCCACGATGCGGTCGATGTCAGCCGGCTCCTTGTTTCCATTTGGTGAAATCATGACCTTGATCTGTGCGTTCACGGCATAAGGTGCGATCTTTTCCAGGTCGCCGTACGGATCCTGCGTGCGAAAATTACCGCTGTCGAAATTCACTCCGAACCACGGAGAATCATCCACTTGCTCGATGATTCTCAGCATCTGCTCAGGTGTGGCCGTGATTCCACCGTGATTCTCCAGCGCCAGGAATACGCCCCGGGTCGCAGCGTACTTCAATGAATCGTTGATACCTTTGGCGCAGCGCGCGATCGCCGTTTCGATGGAATCCCCTGGAGGCACCTTGCCGGCAAAAATGCGAATGGCCGGGGCCCCCATGACAGCTGCAAAATCAATCCATGCCCGACAGTCAGCCAGCTGAGCATCTCGTTCAACTCCGTCTGGCAGACAAAAGTCATTACCGATGGCCGTCCCGGAAATGCTCAGCCCCAGGCGGTGAGTTCGTTGCTTCAGAGTCATCAAATACTCATTGGTCACGATCTTTGGAAAGTAGTAACTGGTCAGTTCAACGGCCCCAAGACTGCGGGCGGCAGAGAAATCAATGAACTTTTCCAATGTCATTTTCGCCGCCGCAATCTGCTCGGGAGATCCCCGGCGCACCATCATGCGATGAAAGCTGTAGGCCGCCAGACTCAACTTGAATTGTGATCCAGCTGAATGCAGTGGCGGATCGGCCGCCACTGCGGTTGGGGATCCAGGTACGAATACTGCGGCAGCAGCGGTGGATGTTGCCACGAAATGGCGTCGGGAAAAGTTCATCGGAGCTTTCTTTTCTCAGTGAGGGTTGGCCAGTCAAATCCTATGTCCAGTGCGGGAGCCGAATGCGTGAGACCTCCAATGCTGATTCGATCGACACCCGTCCCCGCGATGCAGCCAATGCTTTCCAGATCGATCCCGCCGGAAGCCTCCAGCAACGTCACCGGCGAAACGTCATCTCGCATGGCGACTGCCCGTTGCAGGTCTGTTGTTCGCATATTGTCGAGTAATACGATGTCTGGCTTGACTGTCAGCACATCACGCAGCTGGTCCAGAGTGTCGACTTCGACTTCCACCGGCAAATTCAAAGACGATGCAGACAGATAGTCGCGAGCCGCCGTCACGCCGTCAGCCACGCTGCAATGGTTTCGAGCGGCCAGATGGTTGTCCTTGATCAGCACGCCATCGTACAGTCCCATCCGGTGATTGGATCCGCCGCCACAACGCACGGCATATTTTTGCAACAATCGATAACCAGGCAACGTCTTGCGAGTGTCCAGAACGACTGCGCGACTGCCCTGCACACGCTGGACGAACTCAGCCGTCAAACTGGCAATGCCGCTCAGGTGAATCAGGAAGTTGAGCGCGATCCGTTCACCAGCGAGGAGGACCCGAACTGGTCCTGTGACCTGTCCGATGATCACACCTGGACTCAATCGGTCTCCGTCTTCCATCAGCAGGTGAACGTTGCAGCGGTCCGACAGAGGCATTCGGGCCTTCAGCGCTGAGTAGACGGGTTCCATCAGGACCGCACCGCTGAGTGCACCGACTTCACGAGCCACGACGTTAACCGTGGCCACCGCGGATTCCGGAATCGTTGCATGGCTGGTCAGATCTCCTCGTTCCTGGAGATCCTCTTCCAGCGCCATTTCAATCAGCCTTTCGGCCGATTCAATCCCTTTCGTGTCAACAGCCATGTTGTCCTCATGTCTCACATACGTATTCGATGCGGCGCAGGCTTCAGAATGAGAAACCTGAGACGCGACCCGACATCGACGCGCACACGATGATTTGTGCCACCAACACCGTGTACCAGATCACTGCCGGACTATCAGCGGCCTCCCGTGATTCGGACTCCGCACGAAACAGGTGACCGGTGAGCACTAGTAACCACGGTGTCAGGAAACACCACAGCCGGGCAGCTTCACCACTGTTGCGACCGGAAAGCCACAAGGCAGCGACCGTGATCGCAACCGCGGCGGACACTTCAATTCCCAGTGCCCCGAACGCACAACGAGCGTTCGTTGTCAGGGAACGGAACGCCAGCCACGATCCAGTCAGTGTGCACAGTGCGACCGGCAGACCGACCGCCATTCCCAGTTCAGGCGGGTTGATTATCAGCCACTTCCAAACAGTGCGCGTATGCTCTTCGTAAAAGGCTCCATG
Source organism: Planctomycetaceae bacterium (assembly GCA_039831615.1). Lineage (GTDB taxonomy): Bacteria > Planctomycetota > Planctomycetia > Planctomycetales > Planctomycetaceae > S139-18. The sequence goes on along the minus strand of JBDOMX010000900.1, from coordinate 7,309 downwards.
ATTCGCCAGATTCGTTTGCCAAATGGACAACATATTACAGTTTGTCGCGGCGTTAAATGCGACCGTGGCGGCGGCGATCGTTCCCAGGATGACCACGAAAACAAACGCATCCATCGCCGTGGTGGACGCGGGACTCCACGACGCACCGGTGGAATCGCCGCGACGCCGAAGCATCCGAATGCAGCACAATCCACCGAGCAAGGCAACAACCGGAAGATGCGCAAGACTCACCATAAGGCCGCACCACACGATGAATCCACTGGCCATTGCGGAACACAATCGGGCGGCCAGCGAGTGCGGTGATGCCAGGGCAGCAACGCCCAGACTGACGGCTGACATCGATGTCAACGAAAATAAGACATCAGATTTCGGTAAGAACACAGCCAGGCATGGAAGCGTCGCCCACAGACACGTCACCCGCCACGCGATCAGCGCATCGAAACACAAGCGCACCAGATAGAAAAGGGGAATGACTGTCAAAGCAGCAGCAAAAGTTGTCATTTCCGCAACCAGCCCGAGCGCGGCCAGCTCTGAGTCCCGCAGCGGCCGTTTCCGACGTGAGAAGGACGACCTCCCTTCAATCAATCGAAAACTCGCCACATCACTGCGAAACATCAGGCCCTGCATCCGTTCGGCGACAAAGGGTACTTTTTGGCACAGCTGGATCGCCCAGTGGCTCAGTAGAAACAAGCCAGGCGGATGAGTGCCGATGTGCAGGACTTCCCCCTGAATCCGTTCCGAATACGACGCCAGAAACGACGGCACAGAATCAATGCTGAATGCTGCTTCGTAGAAATACCCGGACGATGACGGATCGTACAAAACCCACAACGACTTCAGGTTGCGATGAGGGACGGGAGCACACCGTTCCACGGTCTTTAGCCAGCCCCATGACCCTGCAGTCAGCAGGAAGAGCAGAATCCAGGTCGCCGCCTGAGACGGCTTGCCACTGACGCTGCGAAAACGGTGCTGACTCAGGCGCCAGTTTCCGAAAACGGCGACGCCCAGCAGAACAATCGAACCAAAGACAGCCGGCATAAACTGAAGAACGGCGGCCGCCAGCGTTGCGGGCAACCTGTGCCGCTGCCAGTCCCATTCGCCAGGAATGCCCAGCGGAACGACGGGGCTGACGATGAGGCCCACCTGGATCACCGCAGCGGACATCAGGCCGACAATGAGAAGACGTTGTTTATGCACCGTTCGGCTGCAACTTCAATGGGGAGACAGAGCCAGCAGAGTTCACGTCGGCCGAAAAACATTCACCAGGCACGCTGGCTGCTGCGGCAGACCGGAACGACAACCGCATTCGAGGGACAAGAAGTCTAACGGCGATTGTGTGCCAAAGAGACACACAGATTCAATTGCCGCGGAGAATCTTTGAGTTGTGATCCCTGCAGACTGTTGAGTGTACAGAATTTGTCAGCAAATCAATGAACAGGAATCCGCCCTGGCAATCGTCCCGTGACGATCCGTGGTTTGCCGCACCCAGTCCGACGGTGCCCGGCATTTCGCGGATTTCCGTAACAGCCAGGACGGCATGGAGAGACTCCCGGAACATCTGTTGCTGGTGTGCCGTGGCTGCTCCGGCCCATTCTTTCACAAGTCATCCACCAACCGTCGATTGACCTCCGTATGGTCCATCGCGTCATCGTCTTCGGCTTCTTCCGCCGAGTCCATGACTTCATTCGGGTTCCGGCGTTCGCGGACGACGCATGACGACTCTGCCTGACTACACGTTGTGATATTGGCGATACCAGTCGACAAATCGTCGCACTCCGGTTTCAATCGATGTAGAAGGACGGAATCCAACCGCCTCTTCAAGTGCATCCACATCAGCGTATGTCGCTGCGACGTCGCCAGGCTGCATCGGCTGCATGATTTTCTCGGCTTCGATGCCGAGACACTCTTCGACACAACTGATCAAATGCATGAGTTCAACCGGCTGGTTATTGCCGATGTTGTACACTCGATATGGCGCCGTCGTCGCACCGTTTTCTGCCGGTGCCGGAATCTGATCGTTGACTCGAACCACACCCTGCACGATGTCATCGACGAATGTGAAATCGCGTTTCATCTTTCCATGATTGAATACGTTGATCGGACGACCGTTGAGAATTGCTTCTGTGAACAGCCACAGTGCCATATCAGGTCGCCCCCATGGACCGTACACCGTAAAGAATCTGAGTCCTGTCGTGGGAATGCCAAACAAATGGCTGTAGCAGTGAGCCATGAGCTCATTCGACTTTTTGGTGGCCGCATAGAGGCTGACCGGATGGTCGACCCGGTCCTCCACTCGAAACGGAATACTGCGGTTCGCACCATAAACGGAGCTGGACGATGCATAGACCAGATGGGCTGTTTCGCACCGACGGCACTCTTCCAGAATATTCATGAATCCGACAAGATTGGCATTCACATAAGCGTGAGGGTTTTCCAGTGAGTAACGGACGCCGGCCTGGGCGGCCAAATGGATGACGCTGTCAAAATCATGCTCGCTAAAGATACGTTTCATCGCATCCCGGTCTTCCAGACCTGCTTCCTCGAATGTGAACTTCGGCTGAGACGACAACAGTGCCAGACGATCCCGCTTGAGCTGCACTGAGTAGTAGTCATTGAGGTTGTCGAGTCCCACCACGCTGTCGCCTCGTTCGAGCAACATCCGCGACGTGTTCATCCCGATAAAACCTGCAGCTCCTGTGACCAGAATATGTGACATGTTGCCCGAGACTCCGACGGATCGAGAGAAAACAAATGATGAGGTGGATCACAGACGAACGTGCAGGACCTTCGAATCTGTGCCGGGAAGTGAACTGGATCAGGACTTCGGCATCAAGTTCCTGTGCCAGCCAATCGTCTGCTCAAGACCTTCACTCAAGGCCACACGCGGCTCCCAGCCCAGCCAGTCGCGAGCACGACTGATATCGGGACAGCGCTGCTTGGGGTCATCTCTGGGAAGTGGATGATGCGAGATCTTTGATGAACTGCCGGTCGCTGTGATCACCGCCTGAGCCAGCTCGAGCATGGTGTTTTCAATGGGATTGCCAATGTTGACCGGCCCGGTGTGCTCATCCTGATCCATCAGGCGGAGCATGCCTTCGATCAAATCATCGCAGTAACAGAATGATCGCGTTTGAGTCCCGTCTCCATAGATCGTGATATCGTCTCCCACCAGCGCCTGTCGGATGAAGTTGGAGATCACGCGTCCGTCGTTGGGATCCATGCGCGGCCCATATGTATTGAAGATTCTAATAATTCGAATTTCCGTCCCGTGCGCCTGGTGGTAGTTCATCAACAGGGATTCGGCGATCCGTTTGCCTTCGTCATAGCAGCTGCGTGGCCCGATGGGATTGACGTGTCCCCAGTATTCTTCCGTCTGGGGATGCACCTGTGGGTCACCGTACACTTCCGATGTCGAGGCATGCAGAATCCGGGAACGACATCGTTTAGCCAGCCCCATCATGTTGACCATGCCAACCGTTGACGTCTTGATGGTCTTGATGGGATTGAATTGATAGGCCTCCGGGGAAGCAGGACACGCCAAATTGAAGATCCGGTCGACTTCCAGGTAAATCGGGTGCACGATGTCGTGCCGAATCACCTCGAAACGAGGATGATCCAGCAGATGCTGAATATTGCGCCGCTTGCCGGTGAAGAAATTGTCAAGGCAAATCACTTCATCGCCGCGGGCGATGAGCCGATCGCACAGATGGCTGCCTAAGAATCCCGCACCACCCGTTACCAGCACCGTCGACATAATGCGCATCCTGCCTGCGTAGAGAGACTTCTGACAAATTGCCCAATCATAGCACGCTAATCCGGATGATAAATCCAGATTCGCGGATGTCTCACAGCATTAATCAGACCGCATCGCTTCCGCAATTCCCATCGCTCGGTCCATGCGACTCAGACAGACCGCCTGCCCGAGCAGCTCCAGCGTGCCGAACAAGTCTGGTCCCTGTGTCTTTCCAGTCACACACAGTCGCAGTGCGGGAGCGATGGCTCCAAAACGGATCTCCATACGCTCAACGAATGCCTGCAGCAGATCGTGCAGAGTCGAACTGTCGAAGGATTCGCAGTTCGACAGCTCGCTGCGCAGCTTTGTCAGCAGGTCAATTGTTTCGTCCGGAGCGACCACACGCTTGCGGAAGTTCCTGTCGTCGAACTGCAGCTGATCGTCTTCGATGAAGAATTCGTCCAACGACAGAATATCGCCGAACACCCGGATGCGGTCGCCCGCCAACTCGATCACTCGCCGGACTCGTTCCCGTGTTTCGTCGTCAGCGTTGTTTTCCGTGAGCCCCGCCTGCTCCAGAAATTTCAAACATCCGGCCAGACGTTGCTCGTCCCCGAGTTCGGACATCCAGTGCGTCTGGTAGCTCATCAGTTTGTCCGGATCCAGACCCGCCGAACCCTTCACGATTCGATCCAGGCTGAAGTGTTTCTGTACCTGCTGGAGAGAGAAGATTTCTGTTTCATCGTCAAGCGACCAGCCCAGCCGCGACAAGGCATTCAGCACACCTGCGGGCAGGAACCCCACCTCGCGGTAAAAGGCCACCATCACAGGTGAAAGTCCATCTTCGCCAGCGTCTTTTCCGACTCGACTGAGAACCTGATCCCCCAGTTCAAACAACCGCCGAAACTCCTTCTGTTGACGGTACTTCCCAATTTCACGCTTACTGAGCTTCTTTTTGGAGACCGGCGCGGCGACAAAAGGAATGTGTGCAAATTCCGGAAGTGTATTGCCGAGCGCTTCATGGATCAAAACCTGAACCGGAGTGTTGGACAGATGTTCTTCCGCGCGAATCACGTGGCTGATGTGCATGTGCGCGTCGTCGACGGCTGTGGCAAAATTGTAGAGCGGACTACCGTCGCTGCGCGCGATCACGGGATCGGCCATCAGCGAACAGTCCCATTCCACGTTTCCTCGTACATGGTCATTGACGTTGACCTTGCGATCTCGCGGTACCAAAAAGCGGACGACACAAGCGTCACCCGCTGCTTTGCGGGACTCGATTTCATCGGTACTGAGAGCCAATGAGCTGCGACTGCTGACGTATTGCCGCTTCTCACGCTCGGCTGTTTCGCGCTGCCGGCGTGTATCGTCCGGCGATTCGAAATCAATGTAGGCAGAGCCGTTGGCAAGCAATCGGTCACACGCAGCATCGTAGAGATCCCGTCGCTGCGACTGAAAGTAGGGCCCGCGGTCACCGCCGATTTCTGGTCCCTCATCCCAATCCAGGTTCAGCCAGCGGAAGGCATCGAGAATTGGGTCCAGTGCTTCGTCGACATTTCTCTGCTGATCAGTATCATCGATCCTCAGGATAAAGCTGCCACTGTTGTGTCGGGCCCAGAGCCAGTTGAATAATGCAGTCCTCATGCCGCCGATGTGCATGTATCCGGTTGGACTGGGAGCAAAACGAGTTCTGACAGTCATTGAAAATCTTCCGAACACAGGAATTGTAGCGTTCTGTTACCGATCGGATCAGACACAGCGGGAGTCGGATCGTACCGGCCGCGATCCGGCGTGCAATCTGCGGCCGGCCGGAATCGCCGGGTGATACCGTAAATGGGACCGCAAAGTGCCCTTCGATTTCCGGATGACCGTTTTTGCCGCATAGCAATCGAACCTTCAAATGACCGATATCCGGTTGCTGCCCTTCTGCTGGAATGATCATCAATGAAATGTCTTGTCGGCCTGCTGATCATTGCCTGTGGTCTGGCAGAGCGTCGCTGTACCGCGGCTGAACCACCGCCCAATATTGTGCTGATCATCAGCGACGATCAGTCATGGACCGACTACGGATTTATGGGACACCCCACGATTTGCACGCCTCATTTGGATCGGTTGGCCTCGCGCAGCGCGCTATTCCGACGAGGCTACGTGCCGACAGCACTTTGCCGACCGTCACTGGCAACTTTGGCGACCGGACTGTACGCATCGCAACATGGAATTACGGGCAACGACCCGGCCCGACCGGCATCGAGTGATGCAGCAGAATACAGGCAACTTCGGGCAGATTTGATCTCGAAAATTGACACACTTCCGACTGTGCCAAAGCTGCTGGGCGAGGCGGGGTACGTCAGTCATCAAAGTGGCAAATGGTGGGAGGGTAACTTTCGCCGAGGGGGATTCACACACGGAATGACGCGCGGCTTTCCGGAGAACGGCGGGCGTCACGGTGATGACGGCCTGCAAATCGGCCGGAAGGGCCTGTCGCCTGTTCTGGATTTCATTGATGAGTCCGTCAAACAACAACAGCCGTTTTTCGTCTGGTACGCTCCGTTCCTGCCTCATTCACCTCACACACCGCCGAAACGACTCCTCGAAAAGTACATTGCTCCGGAGCATCCGGTTGAGCTTGCACGCTATTTCGCCATGTGCGAGTGGTTTGACGAGACGTGCGGCCAATTGGTTGATCACATCGATGAACGAGGTCTGGCAAACAACACACTGATCGTTTACGTCACCGACAATGGGTGGATTCAACGGACGTCGCAGACACCGGTTCCTGACGGCTGGCGGAGTCAGTTCGCGCCGAAATCAAAACAGTCACCGCACGAAGGCGGCGTCCGCACTCCGGTGATGTTGTGCTGGCCGGGGACCATTAAGCCCGAGGAGCGTCCGGAAGTCATGAGCAGTCTCGATCTGGTTCCAACCATGCTGGCCGCAGCCGGCGCGATAAGTCCGGAAAATTTACCTGGTATCAACCTGCTGCCATTACTGACCGGACGACAACCGCTCCATCGAGATGCCATTTTTGGCGAGAGTTTCGCGCATGACATCGTTGATCTGAACAACCCGCAGGACACGCTGTTGTATCGTTGGGTGATTCAAGACGACTGGAAGCTCATTCTGACATACGACGGAAAAGTGTCGCGGTATCAGGCGGTCCACGACGACGTCGAACGTGCGCCGCAGCTGTTCAATCTGCGGACCGATCCACACGAAAACTCGAACGTGTCTGGAAACCAACCGCAACGGGTGGCGGCACTTGCCGCGCGTCTGGAAACCTGGTGGGAGGTCGATCAGCGTAAGGTGCAGACGGTGCCATAGAGCCTTGCCGCGACCGGGCATTTCCGACGGCATAGAAAAAGACCGACACCCCGGATGAGATGACGATCCTTGTGGCTCCGATCCTTGTGGCTCCGAACTTTGTGGCTCCGAACTTTGTGGCTCCGAACTTTGTGGCTCCGAACAACTGCACTGGCAGCTGGTGACTTGGTCAGCCACCGATCACTGGTTGAGTCTGAGCTCGTCGAGCTCGCAACGCAGCTCGGCGGCGGTTCCGGCGAGCCTCATCGCTCGGCT
>JBDOMX010000711.1:0-7873 GCA_039831615.1 Planctomycetaceae bacterium | reverse complement strand
TTGTGGAATTGTGGCACCTTCTTCCTCAATGAGCCCAACTCAAAAGAGGTTGAAGGTGTCATTCTTACTTCCACATCAGCTCCGCCAAACGAACGCCGCCCAAATCCACGTAAATTCTCCGACTGACCCCGCTTGCGAAACAAACCACAGGCCAGGGACCCGGCAAGAGATCAGGAGCCCTGAAAGTGTGAATCACTTGCGATATCTCATAACGTTTTCCGTGTCCGGTACGGCGAAATCGGCACTTCTGGTGGCGATTCTGTCGTTCGTGGTGGCGCCGTCAGTTATTGGTGACGAAGCTTCGTTTCAAAAACAGATCCGTCCGCTGCTGCAGAAATACTGCCTGCACTGCCACAATGAAGAAGAGGCTGAATCCGGCATCCGACTGGATCGGCTGACCGGGGGGCTGGAGCCGCGGCAGCTGCGATTGTGGGGCGGAATCCGGAAGCAGACGGCGAATCATAAGATGCCTCCGCCTGACGAGCCGCAGCCAACGAGGTTAGAACGTGATTCACTCGTTCTGTGGATCGATCAGACACTGGTTGAGGCTCGTTCACGTCCCGATGAGCGGAACGGGTCAATTCGTCGTCTGACGGTGAGTCAGTACCAGAACAGCCTCAGAGATTTATTGGGACTGCGTGAGAATCTCACTGACGCGCTCCCTCCGGACGCTGTGTCAAAGGATGGGTTCACCAATAATGCGCAATCGATGCGGCTGTCACCGCTGCAGGTGGAAACCTATCTGAGTATTGCCCGAAAAGCACTCGATCTGAGTATCGTCGATGCGAGCGAGAAACCGGTGGTTCAGAGCTTCCGCATGAATTTAGGAAAGGGAGTGAACCCGGATCCGTTTCCGGACAAACTTATTTTGGGAGCTAACAGCGTCCTGCTGGAAAACTCAGACTTTCTTGTGACTCAGCCGGTTCCCCTCAAGTCATTTGAGTTCGAACCGCTGCGGATGCGAACTCAGTTCCGCTTTATCGAAGGCTACGAAGGCAACAGTACTGTCCGCGGATGGAGAGATTTCGACAGTATCTATCACGCCGTATTTGCTTGTGTTCGTGGAGCGAGCGGATATCCGAAAGGGAGGGCCTGGGAAACCGTGCCTTCCGGTTTACTTCTTCGGCCTGCGATCCCCAGTCGCGGCCTGTTCGGAGTGGACTCCACCTATGGACACAAAGCGAATTTCAAGGTGTCACTTCGCGAGTTACCTGTGCACGGAAATTTTCGTGTGACAGTCAGCGCAGCAAAATATGACGATGGGCTGCTGCTCGACGCGGGTGCAAAAAGTCAGACGCAATCCGAGGGGCAAAGTCTGGCCCTGAGCGGTCCTGGGACGAAGCGTGTGGTCCAGATTGCCAGGTCAGGCATCTATCAGGTTGATGTCTCCCACGGCGGATCTCCGCCGGTCGGGCCGCCACTTCTGACTCTGGCACTCGGTGACCGAAGTTTCAACGGCCAGCTGCATCAGTCTGCGTTTCTTGTGCTGAGGTTGCCGGCCGGACAGCTGGATATTGTCGCTCATGCGGGTGAACAACCGCTGGATCGAATTGTTTTGACGCGACTGCGTGATGACAGCGAACTGGCACAGAAGTTTGCTGTGTTCGAAGATCGTGCACCCCGAATCGGCCTGCACGTTGGCCTGCGTCGAGACTGTGGAAGTACGCTCGCCCCTGTCGGAGTCGCGCAGAGCGTTGAGTCGACAGAATTCTCCGAGTTTGTTTTCGAGGGCGCCATCAATAACTTTCCCAGTCCAAACGTGGAGCAGGATAATGTCAATTACCTGGCGGGAGTCCGAGAGCTCGGTATTCGCAGTGAGTTTACCGATGGACGGGATATTTCGCGTCTGCTGATTCGTTCCGTGCATTTTGAAGGGCCGCTGTATGAAACCTGGCCTCCGATCGTTCATCGACGGATCTTCACCAATTCAGAACATTCCGCACGCGCAGCTGAGTATGCTCACGAAGTGATTCGCACTTTTGCGATTCGGGCATTTCGACGACCGCTGACGGATGACGAAGAATCCTCTTTGTTCGAGGTATGGCAGACAGAATTTGATGCGACTGACAGTTTTGAGCACAGTATCAGGAGTGTCCTCAGTGTCGTCCTTGCGTCCCCTCAGTTTTTGTTTCTGGTGGAACGCAGCAACACGCCGGATCCGGAACCGCTCGACGCGTGGGAATTGGCATCGAAGCTGTCATACTTTCTGTGGAATACCGTTCCGGATAACCGACTTCTTGGCTTCGCCGCCGCGAACAGTCTGCACGGTGCACTGAATGCGGAAGTCGAACGCATGATCAGTGACCAACGGTTTGAGCAGTGTACTGAACAATTTGTCTCTCAGTGGCTCGATCTGAATCGGTTTGATGTTGTCGAGGTTGATCACAGCAGGTTTTCCGGACTGACGCCTCTCGTTCGTGCTGAACTTCGAAAAGAACCGGTGGAATTCGTCCAGTACTTAATTCGGCACAATCTTCCGCTGCAGCATCTCGTCCGGTCAGAATTTATATTGGCAAATGAGGTCGTTGCTGCCTATTACGGTCTTGGTGACCGGTTGGAAAGTGGATTTCATTTCGAAGCGGTTGATTGTGTCGGTACGGGCCTGGGCGGAATTCTGACTCAGGCAGGAATTCTCGCTGGGCTGTCGAATGGAAAGGAACCGAATCCTGTCAGGCGTGGTGCCTGGCTGGCGCGCAGGATTATTGCAGAACCGCCCGAAGATCCACCGCCGAATGTTCCCGCGTTGTCAGAAGAACAGAGTGGGCTGTCGTTACGAGAAAAGCTGGAACAACACCGCAATCAGGACGGATGTGCGGGGTGCCACTCCAGGATTGATCCCTGGGGACTTCCGTTCGAGCCGTATTCTGCCGGTGGATTGCTGCGACAGGAATCCGTTGACGGTCAAAGTACGTTGCCGGACGGGACCTTCATCCCGGATATGGCAGCATTGAAATCCTATTTGGCTGAGGATCGCATCGATCAGGTGGCGTTCAGTTTCCTGAAACATCTATCCAGCTACGCCGTCGGACGTAGTCTGACATACAACGAGATTGAGTTTCTGAGGGAACACGCGTTAGAATTGCAGCGGCAGGAATACCCGATGCGGGATTTGGTTCAGTTGATAATTAACAGTGATCTGTTCCTGATGAAGTGATGCACTCCTGCCAATCAGTTGAAGACCGCAACCATGACCAAATTTGCTCAACTTGATCGACGTTCAGTGCTCAAGGGACTGGCCGGTGCCACTTTGGCCTTACCAGTGCTGGAGGCGATGGGGCAGGAGATTGCTGAACAGATTCCGAAGCGTTTCTGTGCGCTGTACACGGCCAACGGAATGTCGCTTCCGAAAACCGACCATGGGATCAGCGAATGGAGCTGGTTTCCGACCGTTGAGGGGCCGGATTTTGAGTTTGGAGAGTCCACGCAGCCGCTTCGTCCGTTCCGCGACCAGCTCAGTTTCATGGGCGGTTTGTACCATCCAAACGGGCCCAAAGCTGATCCGCACATCTGTTCTGATATGTGGCTGACGGGTGCGCCGCTGCACGATTCAGGCCGCGGTACGTTCAACTCCGTTGGCTTGGATCAAGTCGTGGCGCTGCATACAAAACAGTACTGCCGACAGCCATCTCTGGTTCTGTCGATTGATGCAGGTGTTGGATTTCTTTCTCGGACCGGGACGATTTCGTACAACAGCGAAGGCAAGCCGATACCTGCGGAGAACAATCCTCGCCGCGTGTTCGATCGACTCTTTCGGGGAGACCGGTCATCCCTGGAGGCTCAACGCAGACAACTGCGGCATCGAATCAAACTGGTCGATGCTGTGCTCGAAAGTACTCGGTCGTTCAGCAGGACTCTCGGAAGGTCTGATCGAGAGACGATGGACCAGTATCTGACAGCACTCAGTGAGGTCGAATCGGGGCTGAGGGCGTCAGAGAAGTGGATCGATATTCCCGTCAAGGCGCAGGACTATACGCATCTTGACCTTGGTGTGACATCCGAAGGAGAGCCGGCCGATTATTATCGAAACATGTTTGATCTGATTGGCCTCGCTTTTGACGCGGACATCACTCGCTCAGTCGCATTTATGCTCAACCGTGAGGATGGAATGGGTATCAGTGACACCTTCCCGCTCAAGCTGGGTTTGTCTCAGACGCACCACAGTCTGTCTCACGCCGGAGATAAAGACGGCCAGTTGCAGTTCGCGAAGTACGACCTCTTTTTAAACGACCAGCTGGCTGGTTTCCTGAAACGTTTGCAGGATTACAAAGATGTCAATGGAAGTGTGCTGGACAACACGATTGTCCTGTACGGCAGCGGGGCCAGCACGACTCACTGGTCGAAAAACTTGCCAACGCTGATTGCCGGCGGGGTCAGCATGGGGCTTCAACACGGCACGTATTGGCGCAGCGGCGAAAGAACAATGGCCAATATGTATCTCAGTATCCTCAGGTCGATGGGGATTCAGAACGAGTCATTCGCGGACAGTACGGGAGTACTGGGTGACTCGATCTTCTCGGCGGTGTGATCTTCTCTTCGTCGTCGACAGGTAGCTGCCGATCGCCGGGCCTGTTCACTTGTCTGCGTGCGCTCCGCCGGCTAGCTGTCGTCGCGTGACGCATCGTAGTTCAAGCGTCCCATGGAGACGTCGTTCACGCTTTTCAGCTCCATGAGCGCTTCCTGCAGTGATTCTCTCAGTTTTCTTTGGCGCCGGTTGACGCGACTGGAATAAACCCGCGACGCAACGGCATCGCTCAATGCCAGTAGGATCAGCCACAGCGAAAGCAGCAACAGTCCAATGACATAGCAGGTTGCAAGGAACGGCGACCTTTCCAGTGCCTGGATATACCCGGAGAGCCCGATCAGTGCTCCCAGGGTCACCGTCAGCGCCGAAGTCTGGAGACGGCGACGATACTGCTGGTCATAGAAGTTGCGGTCCGTCTCCGAAAGTGACTCGTCTTCCATGTGATTTCGGCGCTGCACAACATGCAGCACAATCATTCCGAAACCCACGGATGAGACAAGGCTTCCGAACAACAGGCAGGTGTTCGCTGCTTCGTTCAACATTTTCGCAACTCTCAGAAAAATTCCTGGGTGAAGCTGGCGGCAAAATCTTAGCCGGAGACTCCGAAGTCGACCGGGATGAATGCATTATTCATCGATTTGCTGTGCAATTTGCGTTCCTCAAAAAATGATCGCTGTCCCGAACAGGAATATCTCGGAATTAGTCGTTGTGTGGCAACTCTTTAGGGAAACAATCGCTTCATTCCTCGAAATGCCAGCGCCGTTTTCTGCTCAGCTGATCTGGCAGGTATGTGGCAAAATGCACCGCCATCCGGCATGTCCGGGTTTTGGGGTAGGGATTCATGTCTATGTGCAATCACCGGCGTCCAATATTGATGTGTGGTCGTTGTGATGGCGCGCCGCGGCACACCACAAGCAGGCTCCATCGCCAGGATAATGTTGCTTTTTCCTAAGTTTAATGGTCTCCGTTCAAGAGCGGAACTTTCAAAGGAAATGTAATCCAAACGTAGTTTTGACGAACATTGTTGCAATCTGCGCGTCTCTGTTGGGCGTCACGGCAGCTTAGTCCAGACACTTTTTCACGTTACTACGAATGTAGGAAATTACTGATATTTCCGTTGTTCAACGCACGAACCGGGGGGATCGATTTTGGCAACCGCCAGGAAGGCACATGGTTGATGGCACGCGCTTTGCAAATTCGTCTGAGCAGAAGCGAGTGTCGCCCTGGGCGTTTCGTTTGATCGCGAAAGCAGGAGGTCAGAAATGACGCGTTACCATACAGAGATGATTGCACAACTCGCCTCTCAGCAGGGTCGATTTGCACCACAGGCCGTGCGTCACCGTCAGATTGCGCGGGCTGAGGCTTTGCTGGAAGAGCTGCAAATTGAGGACAGCCGGACTTATGGCGACGTCTGTGAGCGGGTCACTGGATATCGGCCGAAATCGGGAGCAAGTGTGGAATTAGGGGCTGGTGATCTGCTGCACGATCTTCGCTGCTTGATCGAAGACTTGTCCGAAAGTCTGGGGCAGGAAGCTGGTCAGTCCAGCGTGCCGGTCCTGACCATCCAGCAGGTCAGCGACCGCTACAGCGTGTCCACAAAGACGGTTGATCGATGGCGAAGTCGTGGTCTGGCCAGTCGCAGGATGAGGGTGGACGGTCGACTGCGAGTTGTCATCCCGCAGGATACGCTCGAACGGTTCGTGGTCACTCATCAGGGCGAGATTGATCGGGGTCGTACTTTTCGGCAGATGAGCAGCGCAGAACGCCAGCAGGTCATCTTGCAGGCACGCGCGTTTGTCGCTGAGGGCTTTGGGCTGACAGAAATCAGCCGACGGCTTGGACGGCAGTTTAAACGGGCGACGGAGACGATACGGTACACACTGCGAGACTATGATCGACGGCACCCTGAAAACGCGTTGTTTGCCGATCGCGCGAGGCAGTTATCAGACAAACATCAGGAGCTGGCGTTTGATTTGCACGAACACGGGGTGCCCGTGGCAGATCTGGCACGACGGTTTGGGCGGTCGCAGTCGTCAATCAAGTCGGTGCTTTCGGCGGTGCAGACACGGCGGTTGAAGACCACTCCAATCGAGTATATTGACAGTCCGGAGTTCCACGAGCCGAATGCAGGACCCGTCATCTTTGTCGATGCTCCGGACTACGATGAAAAGGCAAAGTCAATTCGGATCCCATCTGACTTGCCCGCCTATCTTGCCGATCTGTATCGAGTGCCTTTGCTGAATAAGGCTCAGGAGCAGCACTATTTTCGCCTCTTCAACTTCCTTAAGTTTCAGGCGTGCCAATACCAGGAAGAGCTGGATCTGAGTCGCCCGGTTGCTCGGGTCGTTCGACGGCTCAAGGCGTTGCTGGACGAGGTTGCGAAAATCAAGAGCCTGTTGATTCGCTCAAATTTGAGGCTCGTGGTGTCAATCGCCAAACGCCATTTGAAGCCCGGTGTCAACTTCTTTGAGCTCGTCAGCGACGGGAACATGTCGTTGATTCGGGCCATTGAAAAGTTTGACTACGCGCGGGGCAATAAGTTTTCGACGTACGCCTCGTGGGCCATCATGAAGAACTTCGCTCGGTCAGTCCCGGCGGATAACATTCGCAACGATCGCTTCCGGACCGGGTACGAAGAGGTCTTCCAGCAGTCGGATGACTGGCGCGCCAATCAGTTTTCGGCCGAGATAGTGAATTCAGCTCAGCGTTCGGCGTTAAGCGAGATTCTCGAGGAGTTGGACGGCCGAGAGCGAAAGGTGATTTCCTGTCGGTTCGGTCTGCTGCGAGGCACCGAACCGGAAACACTTGAGCAGGTCGGCAACCGGTTAGGGGTGACGAAGGAACGCGTCCGTCAGATCGAAGTCAGGACTCTGGATAAAATGCGAAAAATTGCCCGTCGGAAGCGTGTTGAAATCCCCGGGTTTTGAAACCGTGGGGAGTAATAAGGCAGGTTGCGGGAAGTCGGTCGACGCCATCTTGGTGCTGACGGGCGAGCCGGCAGAGCCGGTGAGCGCGAGTGGTACTCGTTGTCGCCACGAGGGGTCTTCAACCCTTCGAGCTCACTGCTGTTTGCGGTTTGTTGTCGCGGTCTGGATCCAGGAAACCCCGCTGCAGATGAGCCGTTTTTTCCCTCGTGGGAAGACTCGAATCCTTTCGGGGATCGGACTTGCCTGCGGTTTGCGGATTGCTATACTGCCCGGCTCGTCACCGCGGTCGGTCTGCGCTAGTGTAGCTCAATTGGCAGAGCCCCGGTTTTGTAAACCGGAGGTTGTGGGTTCGAGTCCCACCGCTGGCTTTCTTGAACTGGTCCAGGCCGCCTAGCAGCGTGTCCGGAAAGCCGTTGTGTGGCGT
>JBDOMX010000559.1:0-1888 GCA_039831615.1 Planctomycetaceae bacterium | reverse complement strand
CTCGGGGCGGAAAAAAGTCATCTCGGTGATGAGCACGCGCGCATCGAAAACCGCCGGGCAATTGTCCAGCCCCGCCGGCGCGGTGTCTCCCACGTAGCAGACCAGCGGCACACGGATTTCTTCGCTGACCTCATTGCCAGCCAGCCGAATGTCGCGAATTTCGTCTCCGGAAAGCCCCTGGTATTCGGCCTTCAACTTCTTGCGACGATCCCAAACAATATACCCGACGGAAGGGACCGTGTGCTTCGTCTCGAAGACGGTCACCACATGCTCGCGCGAGAGATCGAACTCGTCGCCCGGCTCGACACCGACCAACTCGCACATCATGCGACCTCGGTCGAGTTGCTGCCAGGATTTGAGCATTCGCCAGACCGCGTCGACAATCTGTTTTGGGACGTAGATGGTGGGTGGGTCCATTTTCATCATGCGACGCCGCGCGACGTACGCGGGCATGGCAGCCATGTGGTCCAGGTGCCCGTGCGAGATGAGGAACGTCTGCGTCCCCATGAACGACCATGGACTGCCACCCATGTCGAAGCCGACTTTCAGTTCGGGAATCCGCCAGTAACTCTGCACGGCAGCGCGCGAGTACCCCTCGATGGTCAGGCCATCGAATTCGATTGATTTGAGTGGCAGGTTATCGATCATGGGGTGACAGACTTGTGGCTTGGTGGCTTTGCACTCCGGAATGGATGTTTCTCTCGGCAAGGACACGCGGCGCGCACAACAGGTTCTCGTGCGACTTGTCGGTTAGCGATTATGGGACCAACGGCTGGATCCGCAAGGTCGACGGGCGTCAGAGTTTGATAATGCGCCCCGTGGCGACGCTCTTCGCTTCCGCGTTACAGAGCTTGAGGGCGTCGCGGGCCAGTTCACCGGAGAGAACTCGAGGTGAGGCCCCTGATTTCACTCCGTCAACAGCTGCCTGCAATTCGACTGAGAACGCCGCGTACCATTCGCTGCCCCCTTTGAGCTTTGGCGGACGCGCTTTGCCGTCGTTGGTGATGAGTGTCAACGGGCGATTGACGACCCACTCCGGCGGCTTGCCATACGTGCCCGCGTCGTAGGCGATGGTCGCTTTTTCCAGGAAGATCTCGAACCCGTGACCGAATTCCAGTCCCTTCGCAGCTATTCCCCCGCTGACACAACTGACGGCCTGTTCGGAATCGTCATAGATGTATTGCGAATGGACATGGTTCACGAGGCCGTCGCGTAGCAGTCCTCGAGCAAACACTTTGTCCGGCACACCGCAAACCAGATTAATGAAATGGTTGTCGTGGATGTGCAAGTCGACACCCCAACCGCCCAGCTTGCGGAAGTCGGACATGTCGGTCGACCAGTTCGGTGGCGTGATGACACGGCGAAAATGGCCAGCCAACAGCTTCCCGTACTTCTCACTCTCAACAATTTCGGCCACATAACGGAATTCGGGGAAGAACGGCAGCACTTGGCCCACCATCAGAATTACGCCTGCTTTCTCAGCCGCTCGGACCATGCGGTCGGCCGCTTTCAGATCGGTGGCAATCGGCTTCTCGACCAGCACATGCTTGCCCGCCTTGATCGCGTCCAGCGTGACCTGCTCGTGCTGGTCGGTCGGCAAACAGATGTCAACCAGATCAATATCCGGGTCAGCCAGCAATTCGTGGTAGTCGGAAAATGTCTTGACCCCCTTCAAGTCGACCTTTCCAGCAGGAGGGCCGAAATTGCCCTGGATGCCTCGCCAGTCGCCGGACAGTTTCTTCTTGCTCCGCGTGGCGATGGCGGTCACTTTTCCACCCCGCAACTTTCCGGCCCCTGTGAAATGGGTGTAACCCATGAAACCGATGCCGATGATGCCGATGCGAACCATGCTGACAGCTCCCCGTTGATGACTTTCCGCAGATCTATA
>JBDOMX010001090.1:0-1889 GCA_039831615.1 Planctomycetaceae bacterium | reverse complement strand
TGTCGCCGCGAATGAACTCGTTTTTGGAACATCCGACACATGGGCTGAACTTTCAACAGCACTTTCGGATGCAGGAGTCAATGTGACTGGCGTGAAGGCCGCCATTTCAGCCGCTGTAGAAAAAATTGACGCCGCGACCGCTGCCGGGTGATGGCCTTGACAGCACCGACAAACCGTTCAATTAAGAATGCAACGAGGCAACACAATGCTTGGAGTTTATGTCACCGTGCCGATCGCATGTTTTCGCCGAGGGCAGGCGCGCGAGTACCTGGAAACAGATAGTATCCCGCCACCCTCGACATGCTACGGGTTTCTTCTGTCGCTCGTCGGGGAAGCAGATCGCAGACGGCACATAGGGTGTCGTGTGACCGTTGGCCGCATTGGTGAACCTGACCTCAGTGTCGTCTTGCGAACGGTCTGGCGAGTGAAGAACAAGCCACTTGGTTCATCAGGAAACTCCCGACCGGACTACCAGCAGCTGTTGTCGAATGTTCGATTGGTGCTTTGGCTTGATTCCAGTCAGGAAGAGAACACGCAGGACTCACTTGAACAACGTGTCCGCAACGCACTCAAGAGTCCGAACAGCATTTCTCGCTTCGGCGGGTTGTCGCTTGGTGAAAGCACACATCTCGTGGACGAGGTCTGCTTGCTCGATAGGGCATCTGTCGTACTTGATCGCAACGAAACGTTTCACGTATTTCTCTCGAAAGTTCAAGGAAGGTTGACGCTGCCTGTTTGGGTTGATCATGTAGGCTCAGTCGGTACTCGTTACGTAACTGGTGATCTTGTGCCCGGGAAGTTGACCCCACCTGCGATAGAACATCTGCCGCAGATCACCAGTCAGAACTGACAAATTGTCGTCACGGTGGAGTTCGTTGCACTAATCCTCCCGACGCTGCATGGACAACGGTGGGACCGCCGTCCGATGAAATCTTGAATGATTGGTCTTGATATCGGATTCGCCCGATTGTCGATCAGTACCGCAGATCCCGCAAACTTCCAACATTTGACGAGGGTTCACCTCGGATCTCGAATAGCATTGGAGCCACGAATCCAGGACCACGGAGGAATCCCGATGCCCGAACCTCCGGAGGCAGCATGGACAATCGTGGAATGGCAGAAGAACAGTCTCTGAGACTTGGACCGGCCCGAGGGCAGCGAATTGACCCGCGATTGAAGATCGCTGAACCGCCCGAAGTTCCGAAACAGGACGAACCACCGCTTCGTGTCATGGCACTCCATGCGATGCTGTACTGTGAACGCCTGTTCTATCTGGAAGAAGTCGAAGAAATCTATGTGGCGGATGCAAACGTTTACGCAGGTCGACGGCTCCATGACAACGTTGTTCCTGACGACGATATCTCGCAAGAGAAACGATCGTTTCAGGTTTCCAGCGAAGAATGGGGACTGACGGGAAAAGCGGATGCTTTGCGGCGACGCGATGGGCAATGGATTGTCTACGAACACAAGAAAGGCCGCTGTCGTCGAGAATTCGCGGACGGGGAAAAACCACCCAAACGCGGATCGAAGAAAGCTCAGACCGGCACGCCAGCACCGTGGCCCAGTGACCGCATTCAGGCCATCGCTTATGCCGTGCTCATCAGCGAAACACTTGGTGAGCCTGTTGTGGAAGCTCGGATTCGCTACCACACTGATAACGTGACGGCAAAATTCTCTGTCGACGATCACGCACGAAAGGATCTGCGCGATGCCGTCAACCGAGCACGCGAACTACGGCAATTCGAGCAGCGCCCACCAGTCACGGAAAACGAACGACTATGCAGCACATGTTCTCTGTCTCCAGTGTGCCTGCCGGAAGAAGAACGAGGCAAGGCAGAGCAACTACAACTGTTTCCTGCACGACGAAAGGGCGAGACGCTGCACATCAT